>NZ_ALWB01000005.1 GCF_000332215.1 Pseudanabaena biceps PCC 7429 | reverse complement strand
TTACTGGGTTTGGTTTTCAATTCCCAAAAGTGTAGCCACACTTTTGGGAATTGGTATTATAAGTAGTTTGGCATCATTAAAAAACAAAACCAGAGAGCATACCGCCCGCTACGCGGACGGTATGCTCTCTGGTTTTAAGTTTACTTATGCCTAGCTACTTAGCTGTTACCTAAATTAGGCATGAAGCCAAGCTTCCGTAGCAATTCCTAACTTACCAGCTGTATCAATCAACTGATGCAATTCTAGATTGGAAATACCTTCGCATAGATTTACCTCAATGTGAATAGGCTGTTTGGCAACCGATTCCAAATCGAGAATTTGTCTAGCCAGAACGCATTGGGGCGCAATCCGTTTGAATAGGTAGTTGAGAAAAGCCTCTTGAGCGAGGTTAAGATTGAGTTTGAGGTTGAGGCGATCGCTGATGATTAAAGCCTGCTCGATTTGATTGAGATAACTAAATAAGGACTTTTCATCCATATCTGGCAATTGACCTAGCTCCTGAATCTGTTTCAGAATATAGTTCTCAATAATCTTCGCATTCTCAACATGGGTGAACTTGCAACCAAGATTGATAGCTTCGATCGCCACGGCATCAAGTCCAATATTCGGCAAAGACGCGCCCGTTTCTAATGCCTTCAGTTCCTCAGAGAGTCGATTATTTAAGACAATATCGGCTGCTACCTGTAGCTCGGGCGGTACTGGCAAATCATCGCGACGGAAAGAAATAAGAATTCCGTAATTATCGCGATAAACCTGCTCGTATAGCTGATCGAGCCGAGTCAGGGTTTCATCGGCAAGCATTTGTAAAATGCGATGGCGTTCCTCAGCAAAGAGGTGATGCAAATTAAACTGCTCGCCACTAAAATTGCTCGCCATGGCGAGAATTACCGCCGCCGTATTCGCTTGTTTGAGAACTTTAAACAGGGTGGCTTTGATTTCCTCATATTCGCGCCTGCCCGTAAAGGGTTGAATGCAGCAATGAAAGTCATCGCCGCCCAGATGCAAGACAGCAAAAATATAATTTACGGATTCTTGAGTGATGCCAGAAACCAGTTGAATCTGCCCGATCGCCAAGGACATCGAGCCAATACGTTGGAGTTGATAATCCTGCTGCTGGATCTGATAGCAATAGATCTGTTGCGATCGCGCGTAATTGCCTAAGGTTGAACTCAGAGCATACTGAGCCGCAACTTGGGCGAGGGTAATGCGATTGGTAACCACCTGTTTGCGATACACACCTTTGCCATCTTTAAACTCAGCTAGATTGCTAGGCGCACCAGACATGCGTTGGATAAATTCCTCCTCTAGCAATACTCCTGCCACATCGGCGGCAAGTTCGAGCGCTCTAGCCGCATAGCGCAGGATCTGCACGGTTTCAGGGCGCGATAATTCCTCAAAGAACCAGCCGCAACTGGTAAACATCAGCAAAGCATGGCGCTGCATTTCTAATAGTCGCAGGGCATCAACTCTTTGGGCAGATGTAGATACTTTGTTGCCCGATTGCTGCTCGAAAAATTTCTCTAGCACCAAGGAAGATTCGGTAAGACCATCGCGTAGCGAATATTTGAGGACATCAATGTAGCGATCGCGGGCTTCCCAAGGATCGTTAAAGTATTTACGCCCAATGTCCACATATACAGCCGCAAGGCGATCGCGCAACCAATTTAAACTATCGCGCAATGGTCGCCGCCATAGTTGCTGATAGCCCGAACCTTCGCCGCCGCAGGTGCAACCACCCTGCCAGCGATCGACTCCGTGGGCACAACTCCAAGCCGTTACCGATTTTAGCTCGGTCTCCCATGTCGGGGGAAACAAGCTTAAATAATGGGCGTAATTGGTGACATGCCAACCCCGACGGGGAAATTCCTCAACGAAGGCATAGGAGAGGGTTTTTTCGGTAAAGTGCTTGTGATGTCCGAAGGTTTCGCCATCGGTTGCCACGGACACAATTTGATGCGTACGGTGATCGCTGCGCACAGCTTGACTCAGTCGTTTAGAAAAGTTGTGCGAACTACCGAGGAGATCACCAAAGCCCATGTCGCGAGAAATGGGACCATCGTAGAAAAATACGTCAATATAAGCGTCAGTATTCGCAGGTAAATGGAACTGACCGAGTTCAGAAACATTGCTGCTGCTGGCATTGTGGCGACGCAGGTGGCAACGATAGGCGCGGTTGGGATCGATCTGTGCGCCACCCACTTCTTGCCATGCGGGATTGGGATTCTCATCCGTCGGCATTGGTCGACAGCGCTGAGCCTGCGATGGCGCAAGGACGATAAATTTGATCCCCTCTAAAGCCAAGGCTTCTAGAGTTTCATAGTCAACCGCCGTCTCCGCCAACCACATGCCCTCAGGTTCGCGCCCAAACCGCGATTTGAAATCCTCCTTACCCCAGCGAATCTGCGTCAATTTGTCGCGCCAATTTGCCAAGGGCATGATGATGTGGTTATACACCTGTGCGATCGCATTGCCGTGACCATTGAGGCGTTCGGCACTGCGTTTATCGGCATCAATTATTGCTTGATAGGTATCGCGATCGTGAAATTCCATCCATGAGAGCAACGTTGGCCCCATGTTGAAACTCATGTACTCGTAGTTATTGACAATCTTAACGATTTTGCCATCATGACGCTCAATCCTTGAGAATGCGTTGGGACGATAGCATTCATGGTGAATCCGCGCATTCCAGTCATGAAAAGGAGCAGCACTTTCTTGCCGCTCAATGGCGTTCAGGTAAGGATTTTCACGAGGAGGCTGATAAAAGTGACCGTGAATTGTAATATAAATTCCCGAATCAGTTTGACTCTGGACATCAGACGAGGAGACAGAAGCAGCAACAGTCACGCAAATCTTCCCTTAATAAGGCAAACGAAATATGTCATCCATCTTGGCAGATTTTTCTAATAGTTCGCAAGGAACTATAGAAAAGTTTTAGAAATTAGAGAAGGCTTAACTTCTCTGCTAATTCCCTTGATTTATCAGCTAGACTAGCATTAAGTAAAAGGTTTATAGGCACTTTCGCAAAAATTCCAGATCCCCAAGTAAGTAGTTCCGCATAATTAAAAACCAAAACCTAGAAGGGCATACCGCCCGCTACGCGGGCGGTATGCCCTTCTAGGTTTTAAGACTACTTAATTGTCTTGATATGGGTTAGATCGGCAAAATATATTAGGGATCGCGATATTGCTTACTCTTTAGGCGAAACATTTGTGTCATAGTTTTCTAACTACTTTAAGGTAAGTAACTATGAGTGGGAGAGTCCTCGGGACAACCAAAATTTTAGGTGTGATGGGTTTTCCTGTCAGTCACAGTCTTTCACCTGTGATGCATAATGCGGCGATCGCAGCTATGGCTATGGACTATGTCTATCTACCATTTCCAATCCCTGTAGATGATTTGCCAACAGCGATCGCAGGGATCAAGAAGATTCAATCGGTACAAGGATTTAATCTAACGATTCCCCATAAAATCGAAATACTCCCCCTATTAGACGAAATTACCCCCATTGCCCAATCTGTCGGCGCAGTTAATACGGTTAAACGGATTGGCGATCGCTGGTTTGGCACAAACACTGATGTGGCAGGTTTTTTGGAGCCCCTCAAGCAACTTGATTGTGATTGGAAAAATATGCCAGCCGTAGTTCTAGGCAGTGGGGGAGCAGCAAAGGCTGTAGTTGCGGCTTGTCTAGATCTGGGTTGTCCCGTAATTCATGTAGTAGGGCGCGACCCAAAAAAAATTAAGAAGTTCCACGGGGCAATGACCAGCCAGTTACATGATTACAACCTGCGCGTCCATCCTTGGACATCTATTCCCTCTTTATTAGAAGTGGCGGGGATCGTGATCAATGCCACCCCAATCGGTATGGCAAGCGATCCGCAAACCCCAATTAGCGAAGCTGAAATGGCGCTCCTAAGTGATCGGGCGATCGTCTATGACCTAATTTATACTCCCCGACCCACCAAATTTTTACAAATTGCTGCCGCAAGAGGGCTAAAGACAATTGATGGGTTGGAGATGCTCATTCATCAAGGGGCGATCGCTCTGGAATTTTGGTTAGAGGAAGAAGTACCGATCGACATCATGCGACAGGCTCTCATTCAACATCTAGGTTAATTTTTACGAGCTATTTTTACGAGCTATTTTTACGAGCTATGACGATACTAGGGCGCGAGCTTGATTTTTATAGATGACTTCCTGCAAGCTTTCGGCGTGGTATTGCGCCATGTCAAATCCCATAGTTTCTAACAAGGACTTTGTGCTTTGTATAAAGCTATCGGAACCACACACAAAGGCTGGGCGATCGCGCCAATCGGGCGCGATCATGGTGAGCATTTCGGATGTAAGTTTGCCGCGTAATCCGAGCCAAGCCGAGCGGGACTTCAGGTGAGTGATGTTGATGGCTAGGCGAAACTTTGGCGATCGCGTTGCCATAATTTCTAATTCTTGGCGAAAGATTATTTCCTGTGGACTACGGGCGCAGTGCAAGAAGGTAATATCGCAGTCAGCATGGGTGTCATAAAGCCAACGGGATATCGATAGCATGGGAGCGCTTCCGATGCCCGCCGATAGCAGTAATAATTTTTGAGAGGGATTGTCCGTACAGTTAAAACTCCCCAAAAATCCATAGGAGCGAATTCGACTACCCACCGTCAGATTGTAATGTAACCAATTGGAAATCAATCTCTCAGACATTGTTGCTTCTGTAGCCTGATTATTATTAGTGGTAGGAGGACGCTTAACAGTAATTTCGAGGTCGTAGGGACGGGATGGGGAGGAAGCGATCGGATAGGAACCCATGAGTTCCACTCCATTTATTTCTAAGGAGAGATTGAGAAACTGTCCCGATTGGTATCGAAATAGTCGCATTGGATTAGCGACAAAGGAGAAGGTTTTCACATCTTCGGTTTCGTCAACAATTCTGGTGCATTCAAGGGCGATCGAACCCTCATTCCAATATTCAATCGGCTGCAACTCATGTTGATGCTCGATCGCTACAGAGCGATCGCTGGACTTCTGAATTGTTACAATGGGTTCCTCTAAGTGGGAAACCGATGGCTCAGTCGGATCTTCTTCCTCTTCTAAGATGCTTATGGGTCGGGTAGGAAGCTTAATCTCCTCAACTAAGATAGCAAAGTCACCTAATTGAATCGTATCGTTCACAGAAAGGCGAAATGGTCTAAATTGTGTAAGTACGAGGTTATTAATTTGGGAACCATTAGTACTTCCCAAATCAAGGTAATGATATTGTTCGTCTTCAAAGAAGATCTTACCGTGGTGTCTGCTAACGGTGCTGTTGTCAAGGAAAACATCGCATTGAGGTGCGCGACCAAAAAGAAAATCATTTTTTTGACTTTTTTCTATGGATAATTCAATCGGTTTCAGTTCTTGGGGAATTTGAATATTAAAAATTCTAAGTTTAATCATAGAAGCACCTTAAATTTTTAAGCATGTTTAGGCATTTTTCAAGCAGCCATTAAACTCTTGAGCCATTACAAAATATTCTTACTCCCTTCCCAGTGAATAATTAGCGTTGCGGCGCGAAGCGCCGCAACGTCTAATTCTTCACTGGGAAGGGAGTAAGGAAGAGCATACCGCCCGCTGCGCGGGCGGTATGCTCTCTGGTTTTAGTTTTTAACTGTGAATTAAAAACCAAACCGAGTCAGTCTATACCAAGTTAAGAAATGGCTACGCCATTTCTTAACTTGGTATAGACTGCTCCTAACCAAGGCGATGGGGAATTGTAAATAGAAATGTACTTCCCTCGGATAACACACTTTCCACCCAGATTTTGCCTCCGTGCTGTTGCACGATACTACGGCAAATGGCTAAACCTAAGCCTGTACCTCCTTTTTGACGAGCATCAGAAGCATCCACCTGATTAAATCGCTCAAAAATATTTTCTAAATATTCTTCAGGGATGCCACGACCATGATCGATGATTTTAAATAGAATTTCTTCAAATTGGGATTCCACAGTAAGGTGTACTTCGCTATGGGGCGGTGAGAACTTAATGGCATTACTAAGCAAATTCACTAAGGTTTGGACTAGGCGATCGCCATCAGTCCAAATCTGGATCGATGACAAATCGCATAATACCGAGATTTGACTTTGATCGGAGAGAGCTTCCATAGTAGCGATCGCCTGTCGGCACAAATCGGCAACATCATGCCAATGGCGATCGAGGGTGACGCGGCTAGAGCTTAACCTTTCTAAGTCGAGAATATCATTTACTAACCGTACTAATCTCTCTGTATCCGAAACTGCAATATCAAGCATATGCTTAGCAGTGTCAGGCTTAGTATCTAATACTCCCGACGCAAGCAATCCCAAGGCTCCACGAATTGAGGCTAAGGGAGTCCGCAACTCATGACTGACAATGGAAATAAACTCGCTTTTAATTTTGTCTACTTTTAATTTGTCCGTGATATCTTCGCCAATACTGATCGTTCCTACGATTTTATTATCGGGATCTCGCAAAACTGTATTATTCCAAGCGATGTCTCGTTCTTCTCCTGATTTGGTAATAATGGGATTTTGATAATGGGGACGAAAATCCTCTAAGAAATTTTCTTCAACCAAAGCTTTGTCAAAAATCTGATCGAGTTCTTCTTGGATATATTCAGGCAAAAAATTACTAAACCAATTTTTCCCAATTACCTCTTCAAGTTTGTAACCTGCTGTCTCTAAAAAGAAGGAATTAGCATATTCTACGCTCCCCTCAGTATTGAGTCCCACCACAATTAAGCGGACGTTATCAAGCAAAGATTGCCAACGACGGTTTGCTTCTCTCAGAGCATTTCCACTAAGCACGTTGGAAGTAATATCGCTAAAAACCATGAGCATCGTGGTGATCGCTCCATTAGCGCCATACTCAGGAATGATATTGATTTTGTAATAGGCTAGCCCTCCCTTGGGCGAAGGGAAGTCTATTTCGTACTCTTGCTGCTCTCCTGTCGCCAGTAATTTGCTGACGCGCTCTTCAGCCATGAGAACATTCTTTTCAGGCATTTTCATTTCGCGAAAAGTTTTGCCTAAAAATTCCGAAGGCGGGATACCAGATGCAGCTTCAGTAGCTGAATTGATGTAAAGAATGCGCGATTGTCGATCGAGGCGCACAATTACATTGGGAGAATTCTCGACGAGGGCGATAAATTCCTGCTGGCGTTTAAACAGTTCGGCAGTGCGCTCGTTGACGCGATTTTCTAATTCGGTATTGCTGATCTGGAGATCACGGTAGAGCTCGGCTTGCTGAAGAGCGATCGCAAATTGGACTGACAACTGCTGAAGTAACCGAATATCAGGCTCTTCCCAAGGGCGCGATTCAAAACATTGATAGGTGCATAGCAATCCCCATAGCGGATTATCTTGGTTATTGGAGCGGAGAATCGGTACGATCAGGCTAGCCCTTGTCGGGAAACTTTCCAGCATTTGCAGGTGGCATTCACTGAGATTTGCGGCATACACATCAGGAGCGATAAAAATCCTCCCCTTGCGATATTCTCCGCCCATAGTTTCAGGGAAGTATTCATCGCTAAGCTGTCGGTGCATACAGCTTTCCCAAGGTGGTAACACTGACTCCGCCACTACTCCCCCACTAAAGTCGGGATTGAACTTATAAATTACGGTGCGATCAGCATTTAAAAAGAGGCGGACTTCTCGGACGATCGCTTGAGATACTTCTTCTAAATCAAGATATTGGCGAATATGGAGCGAGATTCTGGCAATTAATAGCTCCTGTTGCTGCGATCGCTGCAATTGACGATTTAATAAAATGCGATCGCCTAATTGCCCAACGCGATTACATAATGATAAGGGGGTAACCTCTCCCTTCTCGATATAGTCCGCCACACCTAGACGCATTAGCTTTAAGATAACCCTTTCGTCACCCGCCTTTCCCGTCAAAACGATCGCATCTAATTTGGGGAGGAGACCGTCTTTCCCCATCTCGGCAAGTAGTTCCCAACCCTCGCCATCAGGCAAGAAATAATCAGCAAGGACAATATCAGGTTGATAGGTCTTCCACAATTCCAAACCCTCTGCTAAGGTTTCGGCCTCCATAATGTTATAGGTATGGGTAGAGTCTGATTGTAGATACCGAATATAGGTATGGCGATCGCTTTCCGAATCATCTACAAGCAAAATATTAATATTGAATGAAGATGAGTTCCAAGTAACCAATGTTTTGTCCTTCCCGTAAGTTATTTAAGTCCATTTTAGAGCGGATTTGAGAGGGCTTGTTTTAGCTAAAACCAAAACCAGAGAGCGTACCGCTCGCTACGTGAGCGGTGCGCTCGTCTAGGTTTTAAGTTTACTTATGTTTAGCTACTTAACAAATTTGTGTGCATTAACTTCTCCAGCCGCAACTATCCGATTTCTACCCATTGTTTTGGCTTGATATAGAGCTGCATCCATACCCTCATATAGCAAATTTATACTATTGCCATGCTTCGGCCATTCCACTAATCCGCCACTAAAGGTTACATTAAAAGCCTCGCTTGCTGACGATACAAATTCTTGTTGTCTCCAGATGGTCAGTAAATTATTGAGGCGGTCAATACCTTGCTGACAATCAGCTCCATATAATCCCACCACAAATTCTTCACCACCCCAACGCATAGTTATATCCTCACTCCGAAAATGCTGCCGTAAGAGCTTCCCAAATTGCTTGAGAACGAAGTCACCCACAATGTGACCATAGCGATCATTGACCTGTTTAAATAAGTCCAGATCTAAAATTGCCAAACAGAAGGTTTGGTGATTGCGCATCGACAAATGGATGAGTTGGTTCAAGCTGTGAATGCCACGACGATGGGGGTAGTCCTAAAAAGGAAAGGATTTAAACAGGTAAGGATGGGCGGCGCTTTGCGCCGCCCATCCTTACCTGTTTAGCACTACCGACGATGGGTATATAAGCCCGTGAGCCCGTCAAAATCTGCCGCCTGACGAGATACCAGACTGCGTTCTAAACGACTGAGAATCCTTGTTTGTAAATCTTCCTCCACAATAGGTTTGCTGAGATAGTCATCTGCGCCAGCCGCAAATACTTGGTGAATAGTATCGCGATCGCTAGAAGATGAGAGAAAGACGATCGGTAAATATTGCCATAGAGAATCAGTTCTGACCGCACGGCATAGGTCAATACCGTTATAGTCGGGCATACTCAAATCCAGCAGCAGCAGATCGGGAGCAGTCGATTCTAAAACTTGCCAAAATTGCTTGCAATCTTGGAGCAGCGTCACTTCTAAATCCCATTGAGCCAACAAAATTTTCAAGACTTCTAATATATGGGGATCATCATCAACAATCATGACTCTAGGGCGATCGTGCCTCTGGCGATGGATTAATTGCGAAATCACACCTAGGATTTCCTCGGTCAAGGCAGGCTTTTCGATAAAGATATGTCCTCCTTTCTTTGCTGTCATAACGCGATCGCTCAAGTTACCTTTAGCAGTGGTAATCAATGTCGGAATATCCATCTGTCTCCGCGACAGTTCATCTAAGAGCCGCAAGCCATCGCTACTATCAGCGCGACTTTCAGCGTTACTTTCAGCGAGTAAGATATCCAATAGAATTATGTCAGGAGCTTCTTGTTCGAGTTTTGCTTTGGCAGTAGCAAGACTATGAGCTGTTTCTACAACTATGCCCCAAGCTTCGGCATCCCGCTGCATCTCTTGGACGAACTCCACATCGCTATCCACAATCAGCAGCTTAGGGAAACGAGCAAAGTCTATGGGTTTCTGTACCTTAGTAATGTAGTTCTTGGATATCTTGAGAGGTTCGTTAGCACTAGTTTCTAAATCATCGATCAATGTATGGAACTGTCCAACATCGTTATGAGATGGAGAAAAATCATGCTGTAAAAGCTGCTCGATCTGAAGAGCGATCGCTGATCCTTGGGGAAATCCTAGGGTTCCAAGGGAACCTACCAGTCGATGCGCTTCCATACAACCCCGATCACGCATTTTCGGATCCAAACTTCCTGCCTCCAAAGCGATCGCCACTTGCCGAAAAAAAGGAATTAATTTAGCGAGACTCTCTCGAAGTTTTTCGGTAATTTCGGCGATCGCAGCTTTTAATTTGGCTTCAGCAATTTGCTCAGATACTGACTTTACTGGACTATGCCAATCTAGATGCCGATCTGGAGATCGATCTGGAGAAGGCTCATGTCTAAGGCGATAGCCCAAACCATATAAAGTCTCAATGGGATCAGCGCTCATGCCCGCTGTCTTTAATTTTTGACGCAATCCCTTAATATGGGTAGTTACTGACTCCTCACTGGGGAAATCTCCTGCCGCCCATACCAAGTCTAGTATAGAGCTACGACTAAAGATCTGTTGCGGATGCCTGAGAAGTAGTTCTAATATTCCATATTCTTTTTGGGTTAAATGCAAGGGTTTCTGGTTATAGCTAATCGTATTATTACCGAAATCTAAACACAGATTCTCCCAAGTCAATGTTTGTCGCAGTGAATCGCGGTTGTGAGCGCGGCGCAATAACGCCCGAATTCGGGCAATTAGTTCTTGAAATTCGTAGGGTTTCACCACATAGTCATCGGCTCCAGCTTCGAGTCCCATCACGCGATCGCTCATACTATCCTTAGCGGTAAGCAGCAATACTGGAATCATGTAGCCTGAGGTTCTTAACTTGGCACATAAATCTATTCCATTGCTATCGGGTAGCATGATATCGAGAACCATCAAGTCATAGGTATAGGTTTCGATATATTGCCATGCAGCTTTTGCATCAGGAGCAATATCAATGGTGTAGGGAAATTCAGCGAGTAGTTGCACTAGTCTTGCTGCCGAAAAGCCATCATCCTCGACTATTAGAATCTTCAAATCTTTCTCCTCTAAGATACCGATTAGCTAGAGATAAATATCTAAGTAAATTTAGCTATATCGATCCACTTATGCACCTAAAATTATGCACCTAAAACTCAGATTTTTATTTTAGTTTATCGCTTTGCACCTTACTATCCAAAAACATAATGAGGAAATAATGAGGAAACGAATCTTTCAATCACAATATCGTTCCCACAAATACCCACAAATAATAGTCTTACAACGCATTGCGCTCAAACCCAAACCAAAGAAATTTTTGAAAGCGTTGCTTCGCAACGCTTTCAAAAATTTCTTTGTGGTTCGTTTGATCGATAATTGCTGTAATACCAAAGCTCAAAATGGCTACGCCATTTTGAGCTTTGAAATATCGTTGAAATTGGTTAGTTTTTGCGATAATAGCCCTAGAGAATTTCGATAAATTACCCCTTGAGCCAATGTGCTAAACACCATACTTAGAGGACATTACAAAATCATTAGTCACCTTGGTGGCGGCGGTTTTGGGCAAACCTACTTGGCTGAAGACATTGATTTACCTAAACATCCTATCTGTGTGGTCAAGCAACTCAAACCCACCTCAAAAGAGCCGTTTCTTCTGGAAACATCCAAACGCCTCTTCGATCAAGAGGCAGAGGTTCTTTATTCCTTGGGTACTCACGATCGCATTCCACGTTTGCTTGCCCACTTTCAAGAAGGTGAAGAATTTTATTTAGTCCAAGAATTTGCTGATGGCAAAGATCTTACTCAAGAACTGGGTAAGGGGATCAGACTGCCAGAATCGATGGCGATCGCTTTACTTAAAGAGGTTTTAGAAATCTTAGTTTTCGTTCACGGTCATGGTGTGGTTCATCGGGATATCAAACCAGCTAATCTGATTAGGCGGAAGTCCGATCGCAAAATTATACTCATCGATTTTGGGGCAGTTAAAGAAATTGGTGGTCTTGTGGTTGATTCGCAAGGTAACACGAATTTAACGATCTCCATCGGCTCCCCAGGCTATATGCCCACCGAGCAGCTCAATGGCAAACCTCGATTTTGTAGCGATATTTATGCAGTCGGGATGATGGGCATCCAAGCCATCACGGGGGGCGAACCCAGACTATTTCCTGAAAATCCTGATACTGCCGAACTGCAATGGCGAGATCGCTTGCCCGAAGGTGTTTATTCTAGTGAGTTTCTCGACCTTCTCGATCAAATGGTACGTTACGATTTCCGCCAGCGCTATCAGTCAGCATCGCAAGTGCTTGAGGCGATCGCCCAAATACCCAGCATCACCAATCATGAGTTAAATACTGTAGTAAGCAATGCCACGCAACAGCAACCAATAGCAACCCTGCAAAGCAATCCTTCAGGCGATCCTTTAAGCAATCCTCCACCCTCACCTTGGACAAATCCCTTCATTATTGCTGGAAGCGTAATTAGTATTTTAGCGATCGCTTTTGTGGTATTTTCCCAGTTACATCAGCCCAGTCCAGACCCATTGACTAGTGGCTTACCCAAGCCCCCAACTTCTCCCGAATCTCTGATTCCACCAAAGCCTTCAATACCTTTAATCCCAGCACCACCATCGCCTAGCGCCTCAGAAAGTCCTACTCGTAACTCACCCGATGAAAAGCTGATTCAAGAATCGAGAATTCTCGCTACCCTCGGTAAATTCTCCGAAGCTCTCAGTAAGACCGAAGCAGCTATCAAGTTAGATCCCAAAAATCCCAATGCTTGGGAGGCAAAAGGGCGAGTCCTTAGTAGATTGCATCGTGATGAGGAAGCGATCGCCGCTTTTGATAAAACCATCGAATTAAGACCTAATTCACCTATGGCAAAACAATTTCGTGATGCCTTGCTGTCAACCAATCCCAAACTCAAACCCAAAAAAACATAGATTAACAAAGAGCATACTGCCCACATATAGCTGTCGCCAAGTGTATATTGAGTGGCGGCGCGAAGCGCCGCCACTCAATTCTTGGGTTTTATGTTCTAGTACAATTGGCGACAGCTTTAGTTGTTTCGCTAAAAAGTGCTAGGTGCAAACCGCTATATCCCATAGGCGTAGGGAGGAATCTATCTTGCTCAAAATTAATCTAAAGGCGATCGCCAAGTCCGCTTGGCAAATTATCAAAGCGACAATCTTCAGGGATGTGGTGCTATTACCCGCCTTGGGTTTTGTAGGCATTATCCTCCTCTGGTGGTTAGTTGCCCTTTGGCGGAAGGAATTAATGCCTACCCCTATCGAAGCCTTAACCGCCAATTTAGACTATATTCTTAATCCATTTTTTCAACGGGGAGCGGGGAATTTAGGCATAGGATGGCTATTATTAGCTAGTTTGCGAAGAGTTTTGATTGGCTTTGGACTAGGTGCTTTGGTGGCAATTCCCACAGGATTTTTAATCGGGATGTCTCGCCCCGCAATGCTAGCGTTGAATCCGCTCATTCAGATTTTCAAACCAGTTTCTCCTTTAGCTTGGCTCCCAATTGCGTTGGCGATTTTTAACTTAGCCGATCCCTCTGCAATTTTCGTGATTTTTATTACTTCGCTATGGCCGACAATTATCAATACGGCGCTGGGTGTATCCAGCGTTCCCAAAGATTATTTAGAAGTTGCAAGAGTCTTGGAAATGTCGAATTGGCGAAGGATTACGAAGATTATTTTGCCAGCGAGTTTACCCTATATTTTTACGGGATTAAGGATTAGCTTGGGTATTGCTTGGTTAGTAATTGTGGCGGTGGAGATGTTGACAGGAGGAGTGGGGATTGGTTTCTTTGTCTGGGATGAATGGAATCGACTAAACTTGAGTTCGGTGTTTTTGGCAGTGTTGGTAATTGGCGTAACTGGTTTACTGCTCGATTATGGATTAGGTTTGGTGCAAGTTTGGATAACTCGTCGTCCAGCAACAAGAAATCTATAAGCAGTTAAGCATAATTAAAAAACAAAACCAGAGAGCGTAACGCACGCTACACGGGCGTTACGCTCTTCTAGATTTTAAGTTTACTTATGCCTAGCTACTTTGTTGAGAATTACATAATTGAAAAAGTTACTGTAGTCCTAAAAAGGAAAGGATTTAAACAGGTAAGGATGGGCGGCGCTTCGCGCCGCCCATCCTTAACTGTTTAGCACTACCCTCTATGGTTTAGAAATGTTTGGCTTGTCATTGTTAGAATAGAGAGATTGGAACTTCTAACTACTTATTACAATAATTTGAAAAATTATTAGCTATGAATTTACCTCAAGACTGGAGTCGGCGAAAATTTTTGCAAACTACAGGTACTAGCATATTGGGTACTGTGGTTTCTGGTTGCGCGATCGCTGATCGTCAACCCCGCCAACTCTCGGCTGAGGCTTTAGCGATGGAACCTGTGGTTGATTCTAAGACCCTTGAGAAGCCTAACTTAACAGTTGGTTTTGTTCCCGTTAACGACTGCGCTCCTTTTGCGATCGCATGGCAAAAAGGATTCTTTCGCAAATATGGACTTAATGTTTCCCTCAACCGTGAAGCCAGTTGGGCAACCTCTCGCGACGGTGTAATTTTTGGTCGCTTGGATGCTTCTCCCGTCGTTTCTGGAGCCGTAGTCAATGCGCGTACTGGGGCAGAAGGAGCGAGGCACGCTCCCTTATGTGCGGCGATGACTATCCATCGTCATGGTAATGCGATCACAATGAGCCGAGCCATGTGGGAATCGGGTATACGCCCTTGGCAAGAATATAATGGCAATCTATCCGCATTGGGAAAGGATCTGCGCCGCTTTTTTGAAAATTTACCACTGGAGCAAAGAGTTTGGGCAGTTGTGCTTAGCTCGTCAATTTACGAATACTTCGTGCGTTACCTGACGGCAGCAGCGGGGATTAGCCCCGATGAAGATTTTCGATTAATTGTCATCCCACCACCGCAGATGGTTAATAATATGCGAATTGGGGCAATGCAGGCTTACATGGTTGCGGAGCCTTGGAATACGAGAGCAATTACGGGCAATGAAAATATTGGGTTTACCTTTGCACAAGGACGAGAGATTTGGCGTGGACATCCCGATCGCTTGCTAGGAGTGATGGAATCCTTTATTGAATCAAATCCTAAAACATACCGTTCTCTCGTGAAAGCGATGATTGAAGCCTGCCAATATTGTAGCAATCCTAATAATCGGGAAGAAGTAGCTAAACTAATTACCGATCGCGCTTTTACGGGGGCAAAACCAAAACAAGGAGCCATTGATAAGTATACCCGTCCAGGCATTGTGGGAGAATATAACTACGGTGGTTTTGATCGGCAGCAACGCATCGTTAAGAGTTTAGAAACGACTCTATTTTTCGATCTTCCATCAGAATTACAAAGCCAAGCCAACGACCATTCCACTTTCCTATGGCAGTCGGAATGTCTATGGCTGATGACGCAAGCAGCTCGTTGGGGACAAATTAAGGAAATCCCCCAAAATGCCGAACAGATTGCTCGACAAGCATGGAAAACGGATTTGTATCGACAGATTGCGGCGGAGATGAATATTAGTTGCCCCAAAGAAGATTACAAGCTAGAACCTGCGGAGATGTTTATCGATCGCAAAGCCTTTGATCCTAGCGATCCCGTGGGATACCTCAATAGTTTTGAAATTCGCTCAAATCGCCCCCGTTCGTTTGCTTTCCGTTAAGAACTATCACCTTTTTCCTACTCATATTATTGATTAATCCTATGATGCATCCCGAAACCGATCCATCGATAACTAACTTCCTCGAAATTAAGGATCTATACAAATCCTATCGCAAATCTAACGGAGAAGAATATGTGGCTTTGAATGGGATTAACTTATCCGTGAGGGCAAGGGAGTATATATCCATCATTGGACATTCTGGCTGTGGTAAATCTACGCTCTTGCGAATTGTGGCAGGTTTAGAGAGACTAACCAATGGTTCCGTATGTCTAGATGGTCGAGAAATTCGCAAACCGAGCGCTGAGAGAATGATGGTTTTTCAGCAATATTCTTTACTGCCTTGGCTCACGGTACGCGAAAATATTCAACTTGCTGTCGATGAAGTCATGAAAACCGCATCTGCACAAGAGAAAAAGAATATTGTAAGCGAACATTTAGGTATGGTTAACCTTACGGCGGCGGCGGACAAATATCCCGATGAATTATCGGGCGGGATGAAACAACGGGTAGGAATTGCCAGAGCTTTATCAATTCGTCCGAAAATGTTACTGATGGATGAACCCTTTGGCGCGTTAGATGCCTTAACTCGTTACAAGTTACAGCAGCAAGTACTTAATATTTGGGAATTACAAAGGCAGGCGGTGATTATGATTACCCATGATGTGGATGAAGCTATTTTTATGTCCGATCGCATAGTGATGATGACCAATGGTCCCGCTGCTAATATCGGTGAAATTCTATCTATACCTTTTCCGCATCCACGCGATCGCCTTGCGATTCGCGAAAGTACCGAATATTTTGAGCTCCGCAATCATATCCTTGGCTTTTTAGATCGCTACTTTACCCATGATGAATAACTCAAAGCCCAAGAAGATAATGGCGGCGCAAAGCGCCGCCATTATCTTCTTGGGTTACCTGTGCCGATCGCGTAGCAATCGGCACAGGCTTTTAGATTAGCCACTTACTATACCCGTTTTGCCAGATTCCATAATTGGATATACCCAATGGGGACGCATCAGCATGACGGTATCGATTACGTGGATGATTCCATTATCGGCTTCGATGTCTGCGGCAATGACCGTCGCATTATTTGCCTCAAAGCTCTCATGGGAAATATCCAGATCGATTTGAGAACCCTCTAACGAAATGAGAGACTTAACGCCAATTAGATCTTCTCTTTTATATTTGCCTGACACAACATGGTAGGTCAGAATACGGGAGAGTTGAGGAATATTCTGGACTAGCGTTTTAATCGTACCATCGGGAAGCTTGGCAAAGGCTGCATCATTGGGAGCAAAAACCGTAAAAGGTCCTGGGCTTTGTAGGGCTTCGACTAAGTTTGCCACTGATACGGCGGTGACAAGGGTCGAAAATCCTTCATTACTAACGGCAATATCAACAATTGTGGTCATGGTTGTCTTGTGGCGGTGTGGATGTTGCTTGAATGGGGATGAAGTGCCGTGTGCTGAGCGACACTCCCTGAACTCTTTAGGACTGCCCAAAAGGTTAACAATTAAGGTTAATACCAATTCACGAAAGTGTGACAACACTTTTGTGAATTAAAAACTAAACCCAGTAAGGGTTTTCAAAGCTCAAAATGGCGTAGCCATTTTGAGCTTTGGTATTATCTTTTGGGGTTTGCTTATAGGTTCAGAAAATAGCTTTGCTATTTTCTGAACGGGTATTAATTGCTAGCAAAAACAATTTTTTAGCAGATTAATCGTCGCTAGTTGTCACATTTCATCAAAATTGATGTAGAATCTCACTCGTTCTCGTTACGGAAATTTTCAGAGCATCATCCCAGCCTTCTACAAGTCTTCTTACAGGGCTTCTTGTGCATTTATGTACGGCTTGTAGCTTGCTCTCAACCGTCCTACAGCGCATACAAACTTTATGTCTCGCTCCCACCAGTTATTTAATTTGTTTAGTCATCGTCGATTATTCAACAAATCGAGAGCCTTAAATTTTCGTCTATTAGGGCTTACTCTATGTGGATTGACTAGTAGTTTGGCGATCGCTGCTCCCATTGCTCAGGCAAATCGGTTGGAAACTTTTGTATACGATCTGAACGACAGCAAGATCGAATTTTCACTCAAAAATGACATTGAGCCCAAGGGAACGGTAATTAGCAATCCCACTCGCATCGTCATCGATCTTCCAGGCATTATCTATCAAGGACCCACGGTTAGGCGGCGCGTAGGTCGTGGAGTACAGGCGGTTAGAGTCGGACAGGTTGATGCCAATACCACCAGAATGGTAGTCGAACTGTCGCCTGAAATTACGCTCAATCCTCAGGATTTACGCCTAAAATCCTCACAGCCTGGTCGATGGACAATGCAACTTCCTCAAAATATTGCGGCGATCGATCTTAACAGTGTTGCTAATTTCACTCTACCTATCACTGGGGCTGCCATTAGTTCTGGGTTTGGTTGGCGCGTACATCCGATTACTGGCGAAAGAAAGCTCCATAAAGGAGTTGATTTTGCCGCGCCATCGGGCACACCTATTTTTGCTGCTGCCGATGGCGTAGTTAGTGATGCGGGATGGACGGATGGCGGCTATGGCAATATTGTCGAGTTGCAGCATAACAATGGGGCGGTAACCCTTTATGCTCACACCAATCGGGTTTATGTCGCCAAAGGGCAAGTAGTCCGCAAGGGACAAGCGATCGCGGAAGTAGGCTCGACAGGATTTAGCACGGGACCGCATTTACACTTTGAAGTACAGCCCGACGGTAAAACCGCAGTCGATCCGATGGACTATCTACAACTTCGTCAAGTGACGTTAGATCTAGCTTCTAACAGTTTCAAGGATTAGAAAAAACAGCGTTTAGAAAAACAGCGCAAAATGCTGTTTTTTCTAAACCTATAGTTACAGTCACTTGACCTAGGACAAATCAAACCCCAAGAATTGATTGGCGGCGCGGAGCGCCGCCAATCAATTCTTGGGGTTTATGTCCTTCCTATTACATTTGGCGACAGCTATAAATTGCTTGTAGGGCTAGATAAAAAGCCGTGATGGACTTGGCATCAAGTCTTGCGTCAGCACTGGGCGATCGCAATAGAGCCTCGATTTCTTCGCGACTGAGTAAGACCACTTCTATTTCTTCATCTTCATCTTGCGCGGGAGGATGCTCTAGCTTCTCTAAATCTTGGGCTAGATAGGCATGAATGATCTCATCGGAATAACCTGGACAGATGTAAAAACCGCCAAGATATTGCCATTGATTAGCTTTATATCCTGTTTCCTCTTCTATTTCGCGTGCGATCGTGATATCACTATCTTCGCCAATTTCCAAGGTTCCCGCAGGAAATTCTAATAGATAGCGTTGAATCGCAAATCGATATTGCTTGACTAAGACAAATTTGCCATCGGCAGTGATTGGTACTGCCAAACCAGCCCCAGGGTGCTTGATATAGGAATATTCCCCCGTTACACCATTGGGTAGTTTAAGGCGATCGACATGGAAGGAAAACTTACTGCCTTGGTAACTGAGACGGTTTTGCAGGATTTGGGCTGGGGTAGATGACATGAAATTTTTTGTAATCTAAAATCACAACTCATTTTATACCAATTCACAAAATGTCATGGCTATTTTGTGGGTCTTAAAGCTCAAAAGAGAGATGCGGCGCTTCTCGCCGCATCTCTCTTTAAAATAGCGATAGCCACTTACTTAACAACTCTAATTGTGGCAAGACTGGCATCACTTGCTCCATTAACTATCCCGCCCGATCGCGCGATCGCTTGCAAAAGATTTACCGTCTCCGCCGTGATTTCTTCGCCAATGCAAATCAAGGGAATTCCAGGAGGATAAGGGCAGAGAGATTCCGCACTAATTCGCCCGATCGCTTGCGGGAGATCAAGGCGTTCACTTTGAGCAAAATAGGCGACGCGAGGGGTGAGTCTTGGGATTGGCATAGAAATTGGCGAAAATTGGCGATCGGTTCTGAAGGAAGGCTCCTTGATGTGACTGGGCAGTTGCTGAAAAGCAAGTACAAGGCGATCGACATCGGCTTGATGATTGCCTAAACTGAGAATAAAAACTAGTTGGCTTAGGGTCGGCATTTCCGCCATCACCCCTAGCTGAGAATGGAAAAGTGCATCAGCTTCAAAACCCGTAATACCAAGGCGATCGACCATCACGGTTAATCGCGTCGGATCGAGGGTTGATACTTCGGCTTGACTGAGGGTACGTAGGCTAGGCAGTTTACTTAGTTGCGATCGTGCTTCGTTAGATAAGCGCAAGGTTTCTGTTAGCAATTCTCGTCCCTCGATCGCCATCTGTCGCCGCGCTACATCGAGGGAAATCATCAGGAATAGATTGGGACTGCTAGATCGTAATATTTGTAAAGCGCGATCGATGCGATCAATGGCAATGCGATCGCCTTTGACATGCAACATCGAAGATTGGGTAAGACTGCCAGCAACCTTATGGGTGGATTGCACCACCAGATCGGCTCCTGCTTGCAGGGCTGAAATCGGCAGATCGCCATGAAATCCTAAATGCGCTCCATGGGCAGCATCGACTAAGAGGGGAATATTCTTAGCATGGACAATCGCCGCCATTTTTGCCAATTCGCCACAGACCCCAAAATAGTTGGGACTGACCAATAGCACCGCTTTGGTATCGGGATGCTTTTGTAAGAATAGATCTAGGGTTGTAGGACTCACACCCAAGTCCAGATCGAATTCTGGCAAATATTCCGTCGGCAAATAAATAGGCTCAGCTCCCGTTAAAACTAAGGCGGCGATCGCTGATTTATGACAGTTACGCCCAATTAACACCTTGTCTCCCTCCTGACAAGTCGCTAACAGCATCGCTTGCACACCACAGGTAGAGCCATTGGTCAAGAACCAAGTGCGATCGCTCCCGTAGGCTGTGGCAGCCAATATTTCGGCATCAGCGATCGCCTCTTCTATCTCTGGCAGCTCGGGTAAATCCAATTGAAAAACAGACTTACCGAATAGTTCGAGCAATTCGTGGTTAATCCCCCGACTGCGTTTATGTCCTGGGGTATAAAAAGCAGCGTGATCGATGGATAAATATCGTCGCGCTGCCTCTAGTAATGGAACAGAATTTTGATTCAAGGGATTTTGATTCAAGAACTAATACCAAATTAAGAAATGGCTATGCCATTTCTTATACCAAATCACAAAATGGCTACGCCATTTTGTGATTTGGTATTACTAGGCTGTTAAGCAATGGAGCAAAAAGAGTTAATCCATCGGGAATACATACTATTTCCACTGGAGTTGTGCCAATTATCTCGCCATCAACTACCACTTTTTGAGGTGGAGTCGCCGTTACCTTGATTTTGTTCGTTCTAAAACAGGCTAGAACTTCATTCTCAATCGGCGTTTTCACTAATGCAGAAGTAAATAGCTTACCAATAACATCGATCGCTAATAGGCGATCGGAAAGGGTGAGACTTTCGTTTTTGGAAACTGCGATCGTCACATCCAATAATCCATCATTGGGAATCACTTCTCCCAAACCTTGAGCCAATACTGAGGTCGGCGGGGCAGCATTGGCAATAGTCATCGCGCCGCAATGAAACTCAGTAACGGAACCATCAATTTCCACCTCAACTGCAAAGAGTTTTTGTTCCAACAGTTGTTGCGCTCCCGCAATGAGATAGGCAAGAGGCCCTAAGAGATTCTTCATCTCTCGATCAGCACGTTCGACCGTTTCTGCTTCAAAGCCAATACCAGCCAGCAGAATCATGGGAAAACTATTGCAACGAGCCGCATCCACAATGCAAGTATTGCCCGTAAGGATCGTTTCGCAAGCCTGCTTTACCCCTGTGGGAATGCCCAAAGCGACGGAAAAAGCATTAGCAGTACCTCTAGGAATAATCCCAAGGGGAATCCCCGTCCCAATTAGAGCATTGGCAACGGCGGAGATCGTCCCATCGCCACCAGAGGCAATGACAAAATTAGTGTCGGAAATTAGCGATCGCCGCCTTTGAATCGAAGCGATCGCCGCTTTTGCCTGATCGGTCGGATTCAAATCAGGTTTTGTAAAAATAACGTTCAATTGGATCTGCGGCTCCAATATCTGCCGAATCAGAGCCAAATCTGCATCAGGATTCCCCTGTCCAGCCACGGGATTAAATATCAGATGCGCGACGCGACTTTTTTGGAGAGATTGCAACAAAGCGTTAGCGGTCGAGAGATTTGTAGCGAGCGGAACGTTATAGATTTGGCATATCCGCAATAGATTAAGAAGACTAGCAGCGATCGTTTGCAGTTGATCGGGATCGCAGAGCCAAAGAACACAAGCAATCTCCCCCGCAATCACGCGAGCCGTAATTTGAATATCTCCACCATCCCGCTGCGATTTTATTAGTTCTATCGGTAGTCCAGTTGCGGCTTGAACCTGTTTACCAGTATTGGCGGTAGCAATGGTGTGATAACGCGATAAGGTCGTTTGGTACTTTTGGGCTAACGCCATCATGTCAGCTTTTTGGGAGTCATGAGCGATGAGAGCAATGGAAGTTGGCATTGTTTTATGATATTTAAAATTCTTGAGAATCGAGTCAAAAGTCTAGATTTATTCACAACTCATGCATTATTTCTATATCTCACCCCTTGGAGACAATTCTGTGATGATTGCAACCCTAGCTCGATATAGCAATTTCTCACCTTTCCGATAGCCCACATAACGAACGATCGCCAGATCCCCTTCCTCAATACGCTCGCTTCCTTCCATTAATTGATGGTTTTGAGGATCGTAGGCAACCTCTGCCCCAACAGCACCAATTGCCGTAATCCCCCATTTCTGCAATAGCTGCTCTAGAGGTCGCCAGAGAGGCAAAATATTTTTAGCAAGCATATTGGGATTGTTTTGAGCGGCATAAGCTGCTGATGGCAGTTGTAACAGTAACGATTCCAATTGGTAAAAAGTTTCCCTCTCAAACTGCGATCGCAATTCTTGGGTTTGATGCTCTAATTTTTGCTGTAGCCGCTGATATTCAGTCCGTAAATTAGCAATTGTGGAACTAGATGCATCGGCATTATCATTGGGAGCTTGTAGATCTAGATTTAGATTTAGATCTGGATTTCGATCTGGATCTGAACTTAGATCTGACGGAATAAACTGGGCAATCAATTCAGTTACTTCAATGTTTAAAATCTCTGCTAACTTAGCTAAATTGCTATACTTCAAGGTCGCGGCATTGCCTTTACGTAGAGTATCGATCGCTCTCCGAGATACCCCCGCGCGATCGCTGAGGATTTGAAAGCTCGATATATTCGCTAACTTCATGAATTGACGTAATATTTCCGTGCGATCTTCCATAGCTCCGCTCATTTTTATCTGCTCATTTTTGTCCGCTCGTTTTTATTTTATAGCTATATTCACTTAAGTCAGGACATCAAACCCCATAGAGAGTTGCGGCGCTTCGCGCCGCAACTCTCTATTGGGTTTGATTTTTGTCCTAACATTACTGACTATGGCTATACCAGTTTTAATTTTTGGTATTAAGTGGCTGGGCATAATTAAAACCCAGAATCAAAAGCTGTAGCGCACGCTGCGCGTGCGCCGCAGGTTTTATATCTAGATTTTAAAGCAATGTTTCCGAAGCAACGATCATCGAGCCAACGCCACTGTTTGTAAAGATTTCCAATAGAAGTGAGTGCGGTACTCTACCATCAACGATATGAGCTGCTCTTACCCCTTGAGCTAGCGATCGCACGCAGCACTGTACTTTGGGAATCATGCCACCACTAACCACATTACTATTCATGAGCTCTCTTGCTTTTTGGATAGTTAAACTGCGATAGAGAGTACTGGGATCCTTGTAATTATGCAAAATGCCCGCAATATCAGTGAGTAGAATCAATTTTTCAGCTCCTAGCGCCGCCGCGAGTTCACCTGCGACGGTATCCGCATTAATATTGTAGGATTGACCTGTTTCATCGGTGGCAACGCTGGATACAACGGGAATATGTCCTGCCTCTAGTAATGTGGAGAGTAGCCCAATATTAATGCCACTGACTTCGCCGACAAAGCCGATCGCATCATTGCCTTGGGGACGGGCGCGGATCAGGTTGCCATCCTTACCGCATAGTCCCACGCCAGAACCGCCAGCAAGGTTGATCATTTCCACAATTTGCTTGTTAACACGTCCTACTAGTACCATTTCCACAACTTCCATCGTGGCGGCATCGGTAACGCGCAACCCATTAATAAACTGTGGTTCAATATTGAGCTTAGTCAGCCATGTATTGATTTCAGGTCCCCCCCCATGCACTAGCACTGGGCGCAGTCCCATGAATGACATCGTAACGACATCACGAATCACATCCTGTCGCAGATTTTCTTCTTTCATGGCTGCACCACCATATTTAACGACAATAGTGCGTCCTGCAAATTGCTGCATGTAAGGCAGTGCTTCACTGAGAATCTGAACGCGATCGCTGTCTGTGATCATTTAACGCCTCGACTATTCTTAAAAAATACTTTGATTAACCTTACAACCTCAATTACACCAATAGATAAGCGAATCTAGGTATTTATTAATATTTGACAACTTTTACGAAACTCTCCGTAAACCCCAAAGCTGATTACGGGCTGTCGCTACTTATATGCCTGTGATCGCCATTTCAAAAGCTTGGCATACGGAGGGAATCGAAAACTTAGTTTGGGCTTGGATATAGGCTGCCTCAACCATCGCCTTCGTAAATTCGCGATCGCTAAAAATTTTTTGCATCGCCTTGGTAAGTAGATGGGGATCGTTCGGAGGGATCAATAGCCCTGTCACACCATCATCAATAATTTCTCCCGTGCCACCACCCATAGTAGCGATCGCTGGTCTTTTGGCTAACTGAGCCTCGACGATTACTCTTCCAAAGGGTTCGGGGGCGGTCGAGCAATGGGCGATCGCATCACATGCCTTCATTAAGGCAGGAATATCTTGGCGAAAGCCGAGCCAATGGACGCGCCCTTTTAGACTTGGTTGGGCAGCAATATTCTTCAGCTTCTCCGTATATTCTGCTTCACCGAAGAGCGCGTCACCCACCAATAAAACATGGACATCAGGCAATTCACGGACAGCTTCCAGCAAAATATGTTGTCCTTTCCAATAGGACAGACGGCTAAACATCCCCACTAAAGGTCGATCGCGCGGAATGCCCAATTCTTCACGGAGCGTTGCTTGCCGATCATTAATGCGATCGAATTTTGCGCAATCAAAACCGTTATAAACCGTACGGAGCAGTTGCCGCTTACCACCACAGGCGATAAATGCGTCGCCCGTAGCTTGGGAATTAACAATTACTCTGCTAGCAAACCAATTCGCTAACGTAACGGCAATTTTGCGATTGGTCGGACTAAAAATATTCGCGGTCAAAATATCGTGTAAGTGCCAAACGACGGGCGCACCACCGAATAATCTTGCGATCGCTGACACCACAAATCCCTTTTGGTTATTGGCATGAATCAAATCAAAATCTTGACTTTTTTGAGCTATTTGCCTGCCCAATCGCCATAGATCGCCGATGGATTTCCAAGAGGCTAGCCCGCTTGATACTTTTACATCTGCCAGCGATCGCGAAGATGGTAAGACTTCAACCTTCACGCCTAACTCTTCCAGCCGCGTTTTTAAAACACCGTCAGTTAGCAGTACTACCTCACTACTATCGCGATAGGCATGGGCAAAATCGAGTAAGCAAAGCTCTCCACCACCCAAAACTGCGGTATAGCTTACAAATAAAATCCGTTTTTCTATCATGGGTTATTGCTAGGCAAGGAAGTCTCATCGATCTCAAGTTGCTTACTAAAAGACTCAAAGTCCAAATTTTGATTATTAGCCAGCCCTGCCTTTAAAAGTTCACCTGCTTCTCTTAGAGCTTGAATATCATTGGGCTTAAATTTTAACCAACGGGCATAGCCATCGATCGCCTCAAACCAATATCCTGACCGAGCGTAAACCTTGGCGCGATCGCGATCGGTTAAAGCCAGATTCAAGGATCGCTTGAGGTTTTCTTCGGTTGGTGTATACATAATCCAACCGCTGACAGTAACTTTTTGGCAAAGGCGATCTTCCACTACAATCTGCCAATTATAGGGCTGATCTGGCTTTAAAGAAGCAGATTGCGGTAATTTAAAGCTAGACAAACCACCATGCATTTCTATCTCAATTTGAAAAACTGCGATCGGTTCGGAATCGTCCGTAAATAAGGTAAGCTGCCCGTTCAAATCAGCTTTATTAGGCGAATTTGGCGAATCCTTGGCTTCACTGGGATCTTCAGAAATATTCCCATCATTTAAATACCAATACAGCGTCGGTTGAGGACTTGCGGTTTTTGCCCCATCTTCTGGCGTAATCAAGATGATGAAAGGTAATTTTGAAGACGGACTCGTTTCGCTCGGCTTTGGAGAGTTTCCATCTCTAATCGCGTTGGGATTGCAAGGGCGTTTACCTCCACCACTATGCACAGAGGGAAGTCCACGGCTAGGATGGGAGAAGGAGCCATTTTTGATCGTGGTGGCATCGAACAGGCGCGTGCCGCCGCCCGTACTTGCCGTTTTTGGTAGTCCCAATCCATAATTACTTCCGCTAAACTGCGCCAATAACCAAGTTTGAGCGATCGCATCTAATTGCAGTAAGTCGCTAGGTACTACCAAACTCGACAAAGAACAGATCAAGATTGTAAAGGCACTACTGAGACAAGTATGAAAAGTTAGCTTGTTAGTTACAGCAGTCAAAGAATTACTTTGAGGAATAGATTCTTTACATCTCATAAATTTTCAGAGCCATGCGCGTAAAATGGCTAGTAAGTATTTGCTAAGTAATAGCAGTCATAGCATATGAGCATCACTTTATCTAAATCAACTCATATTGAGCTAGAGCAAAAATTACTATTGCCAAGGATCTATAGTTGGCAAGAATTCGAGGTGTTAGAAAACCTGTTAGCCACAGGTGGCTTTCGCATTACTTATCTTGATGGCTGGATTGAGCTAATGACTGTTGGTGAACCCCACGAATTGATTAAGAAATCTCTAGCGATTTTGTTGGAAGCCTATTTCATTATTCAAGGAATTGAGTTTATACCTGTGGGCAGCGCAACTCGTCGTGGTGAAGAAAAGGGGACATCCTTTGAGCCTGATGAGTCTTATTATTTGGGGGAAAAGAAAGCTAATCCTGATCTAGCGATCGAGGTGATCTTGACTAGCGGCAGCTTGAAAAAACTAGAGAAATATCGTCGCTTTGAGATTCCTGAGGTCTGGCTTTGGGAAAATAACCAACTGCAAGTGTATGCTTTCATTTCTTCGGAATACCATCTTGTCCCCCGTAGCCAACTTTTACCTGATCTCGATATTGATCTGTTAGTACGTTGTGTGCAGATGCCATCAAGATTAGAAGCAATGAGAGCTTTTCGGCATGGACTACACCATGAGTGATGGAGATATTGCTATATTTATAGCGATCGCTTGATTAAAGAATAAATGTTTAAGTTTGCTCACAGGCTTGCTGGCTTAGCAATTTATACATGACTATGTCTAGGATTCTTTACCACAATAACGCCCATCACATCATCCGCATTTGCTGAAGATAGGAGTCTATTTATCTTCTAGAAATTACATGAAATTTGATTTCGATCCAGTTAAAGCAACTTCTAACCTACAAAAACATGGTGTATCCTTTGAAGAAGGCGTGACTGTGTTTAGCGATCCTTTAGCATTGACAATTAACGATCCTGTCCATTCAGAGCGAGAGTTTCGTTTTTTGACTATTGGCATGAGCGATCGCTATCGACTTGTTGTTGTATCCCATACAGAGAGAGATGGACAAATTAGATTAATTAGTGTGCGATTAGCAACTCGCCAAGAGAGGAAAGAATATGAATCCTGAAACTCAAATAGACAATGATGAAATGCTTCCTGAATATGATTTCTCAGGAGGTGTTCGAGGTAAATATTATGAGGCATACAAACAAGCTCAAAATATTTCTCAAAACACCATTGTTCTCGATCCAGATGTCGCAAGTGTATTTCGCGATTCTGCCTCTGTTAATGAAGCTCTGCGAATGTTGCTGAAGATCGCTAGTTCTATGAAAACAATTCCAATTAACCAAGATCCACCTCTTGTTAATTCTTAGTGGAAAATCCCGATCGCATATCATAATTACCTTGTCACTAAGCAACACCAGCGAAGATTACTGTGATAGGTCAAAACTTCCACATTTAGTTCATCAGCAAGTCTCTTAGAAATTGCTAAACATTGATCGCTTTATCTCTCATCCAAACATTCGGCGATCGCATTCAACTCGGCTATCCCTTTGACTAAGCGATCTCAACCGTGGGGGCGCTTCCGATGAAGTGGCATGGTCTTAATTATTTTTCGATATATTTACGATTTAGATATTTGTTCTTCTAACCAATTTGGTGAATTCCATTGTTCTGTCCAAAGAATATTTTGCTCACTTTCATATTTGTTTAAACCTAACTTTGACCAGTACTTTTTCATAATTAACTTACCTCTATTATCAGTATATTTGTCTTTTAAATCTTCAATAGGTGAAGGAAAACAACCAACTGTTTCTCCTGCTGCAAATAGTTTTAGAAATATTGACAAAGCCTTTAATCCATAGTCTTTACCTCGGTATTCAGGTTGAATAAAAGCTCTATCTAGATAGAATAAATAAAAAGAAAACTCTATCAAATGTGGATTTTCTTGCAAGAAGAAATTAGCAAAATAATATACGTCTTGCGTTATGTGATCGGCTGCAAGGGTTAAATCTAAGTAGTTGTAAGACAAGTCAAATCTATATGCTTTGATATGTCCAATTTCTAAGCTTTTATATTCTTCAAGATCGTCTTGTTCTAGATATATTTTTATCGATCCTGAAAATGGCGTAATCATTAAATTATTACTATCTGAATACTGTGCTGTAAACTCAAGTTCTAAATCTTTCATGTACTTATGATTTTGTTGAATATGCAAATTACTGATCATTGTCTATTTCTCTATTAAGATCGAGATTTGTTTTATGTTTTATATATTCTTCGTGATAAGTTCTTTCTAAAAGCAATGCATCAACTCCATCTAAATTAATATTCTGTAGATTTTTCCTAGCTTCTTTTATGCCATTTTTAGTTAGTTCTACATATGTTACTTTTTTGGGGTTAGGAGATTTTCTTTGGGGTTGTTCTAGCAGTCCTTCTTTTTCTAGTCGATCTAATATGTCCCATTGCAAACTGATCCAACTACGAACTCCTGTAAATGTTTCTTTACATCTCTCTTTCTCAAAATATTCATCCGAACCTGATAGATAAAGAAACATTAAATAAATAGGTTTAAGAACTCGATAATATTTCGTAAAAAGAACTTCTTTTTCATTTTTGTTATCAAATTGATCGATTAAAGAAAATATATTTTGTTCTGCTTTATGCACCGTATCAAAGAAAGATGAAGTAAGTGGTGTGTTATCTAAGCTAGTTGCCTCTGCGAAATATTTGCCAAACATCTTTGATTCGGGAGATTCAAATAACTTGATAGTCCAAGACTGCCTAGTTTTTTCATACAGCAACCTTTTATTCTCTAAGAGCCTCACTATTTCTGATTGTCTTTCAGTTGCTAGGTTGGCTTCGTGTATTTTTAGTTCTTCTTGCTTTGCGATCAACATTTGCTCATATGCATTATTTGGGATGTTCAGATAACAGTTAACCTCTAGCCAAAAAATATCATCTTTAGCATAAATATGACGAGCCGTTAGAGTGTCTATAAATTCTTGTCCGCAGACTTGAGTAGCATTCTTCTTTAATGGCTGTAAATTAGTCACAGCTTGAAAATTCTTCCTGTTATCCATAATTTAATCTCCTCTAAATAATCTTCATTTCATTAGCCATCAGCCCTACACATGAACTATATCAGATACTTTTCAGTTTTTGTGTAGCAAAAAAGTAATGTTTATGAGGTTGTATAAAGGGATAGGTCACTAACTCGTGCAAAGAGCATAAGGCTTTGAATCACAACCATTTCGATTTTTTCGCCTTTATTTACCCTTACTCATAGTCGAAAGTCTTTAACAATGGACTGCAATTATTGATCAAGATCCAAGAATGATGGAGATATTGCTATATTTATAGCGATCGCTTGATTAAAAAATTAATGTTTAAGTTTGTCAACAAACTTGCTTGTTTAGCAATTTATACAGGGCTAAGTCTAGGTATAGCTAGCACAATATCGCCAGTATTTGCTGAAGACAGCAGCCTTGGCATCGTCATGCGTCGCGGGCAATTACGAGTGGGAATTGATGCCGCGATCGGTGGTCCCTATATGTTTTGGAATGCCAAGACGCAGTTTTATGATGGGTTTGAGCTAGAAATCATTCAAGAAATTGCCGCAAAATTAAACATTGAACCCCGTCCCATTAATATTCCTTGGTCTACCCAGCCTGACAATTTAGCTTCGCGACAGGTCGATGTACTTCTAAGTGCGCGGGAAGAGGGAGCCCTAGAAACGGGCGATACCAAGGGCAAATTCATTGAAACCATTCCCTATTACCGTAGCGCTCAAAGGCTGCTAATCCGTGCCGATGGTACCCAAATCAAATCCCTCCGCGATATGATCGGCAAGCGAGTTGGGGTTGTGGCAAATAGCGGAGGCGCAGCGATCGCAGAAACCTATAATAAAAATAGGGGTAATGCTATCCGCCTGTTCTCCTCACGGGATCTCGATCGGATGGTCATCCAACTGCGCGATCGCCAGCTTGATGCGATGATCCTTGATGAACCAGTAGCCGTATGGCAAGCACGCAACAATCCCAACTTTATAATTGTTGGGGAACCCTTAATTCCGATTCGTCTAGTGGCGATCGTCAATAAGGACGATGTATCCCTGAAAAATGCCGTAGATCGGGCTTTAACAGAGATGCGTCAAGAGGGTAAACTCGAACAGATACTTAAGAGGTGGAACCTGTGGGAAAGCCAGAAAACTTTAAAATCAACAACGGTCTTGCCAGTTACGGTATTAGCGATCATTACGCCGTACTCGGTTTACCAATAACCAGTGATGCGCTCCAAATTCGCAAAAAATTTCTCAAGCTTGCAAAGATTTTGCATCCTGATGTATTTGGTCGAACTCCCGAAGAAAAAGAGTTAGCCACTAAATATTTCTCAAAAATGGTCAGCCCAGCCTACCAAATTCTCAATAGCGATCGCGAACGGGGAGAGTATTTAGCCACCTTAAGAATTTTTGCCCAGAACACCAAGCAAAAAGAACAGATACCGACGATCAGTTCCGAAATTGCCCAAAAACTCTATCGGATGCCCCACGAAATCACCTATCAGCAATATGTAGAACAAATTGCTCCAAAACAATATGAAAGCTTAGATGCCATCTTGGAATACACCACAACTCTCAGCGAGTTAAATTTGGTATATGTCTTGACTCAGCAGACCTTGAGTTTTACCAGCAGCAGCAATGCTTACGCTCCTGCTCCCAGTCAAACCAATAACCCTGAACCTGTAGCTGCCAAACTAGCCCAGTCTCCCGCACTGCGAAATCTCAATATGGCGGAGTTATTTATCAGTAAAAAGCAATGGACTGACGCTCTTAAGGAGTTACTAGGAGCGGAGAAACTCGATCCTAATAACGCTAAAGTCTATGCGCTTAAGGGGTTAGTGCAAATGAATCAAAATGCGGCCGTGATCGCGAAGGCAAGCTTTCAAAAAGCTCTCAAGCTCGATCCGAAAGAGCCTATAGCCCTCAAATATATCAATCAGGTGACTACTGCTAGCAAACCACCAGAAAAAACGCCAGAAAAAAAAGGCGGGTTATTTGGCTGGGGCAAAAAGTAATCTCGTATATTTCTCGCTAGGACTGGATTTCCGCAGACTCAAAAATATGGCGAGGCAACCATCTTGGATTTCCGCAGACTAAAGTATTACCGCCATAATGCGCTCATGCTGATCGTTAGTGCCGATCAGCATATTTTGACGACAATTACCCAATATTTAGGCTCAGAACGTTACAGTTTCATCACGGAAACCAGTGGCGAAAAAGCTTGGGAAATCATTCTTCACAAAAAACCTGCGATCGTTTTAGCTGATTGGCATATCCCCGATGTCTCTGGTGTAGCACTTTGCCATCGGGTCAAGGTAAATCTCGAACATCCCGACCTCATGACGACGTATTTTGTCTTGATTGTCGATGATTTGAACAATCAACAACGTCAAATTGGTTTAGATGCGGGTGTTGATGAATTTCTCAGCAACTCCATTGATAGTTCTGAGCTAAGGGTAAGATTGCGGACGGGGCTAAAGGTCAGTGCGTTAACGCAGTCTTTGATCTGGACTAACCAGAAATTACTCGCTCAAAATGACTTGCTGGATACATTGAACTTAGTCGATCCTTTGACAAAGGCTTTAAGCGAGCAGGCTTTTGTTGAGATCGTGCCAAAAATGATGCAACTGTTTAAGGGCTATGGCCCTTATAAAAGTTATAGTTTTTTGAGCTTGTTGATCATTAATATCGATCGCTTTCAACCGATTGTCGAGTCCTATGGCGAGCAGGTTGGCAATGAGACGCTTAAGGCGATCGTCGGGCGTTTGAGCAATAACTGTGAGGCTAACAGTTTAATTTATCGTTATGGTTTAGATGAGTTTGCTTGCATTACGCCCCATAATGATGCCGCAAGTGGCAAACAACTCTCTCAAAATTTACTGGCAAGCATTAGCAGCCATCCGATTTCTGTCTCTTCGGCATTGTTATTCCCACTGACGATTAGTGTCGGTGGAGTGGTAACAACTTTAGCAAGCCTAAGCCAACAAAATCTTGATCGGAGTTTTGGCAAACTTGTAGCTTTAGCAGAACACTCACTACATCAAGCTCAATGTGCGGGTGGCAATCAGGACTATATCAAAGAACTTATCTAACGTGATGGCACTTATAAAAGTTATAGTTTCTTGAGCTTAAGGCGATCGTCGTGTGTTTGAGCAATATTTGAGCCATAACTGTGAGGCTAACAGTTTAATTTATCGTTATGGTTTAGATGAGTTTGCTTGCATTACGCTCCATAATGATGCTGCAAGTGGCAAACAACTCTCTCAAAATTTACTGACAAGCATTAGCAGCCATCCGATATTTGTAATTTGATATCTGTAATTTGATATTTGTAATTTGATATTTGTAATTTGATATTTGTAATATGTACAAGAAAAAACTTCAGTTCTTTACAACCACATTACTGACCTTCTCCATGATTCAAGCGATCGCTTTGAGCTTTAGCGATCGGCAATACAATCTAGCGATTTTGCAAGATCGGCAAGCCTATGCCAAAAGTAGCGGAGCTCGAAGCGGGGGTGGCTCCTTTAAATCATCACCATCATCGGGTTCTAGCAGTTCTAGCAGCTCTAGTAGCTCTTCTACCAAATCGCCATCAAAATCTACACCCACAAGCACATCTAGCCCTTCTAGCAACGATCGCGACTCCTTAACTAGCCCCAGTCAAACGCAAAAGAATCCAGCCATTGTCCCAGTACCGATTATTATCAATAATTCGTCGAATTATCCCAATTCTCCGTCAAATTCTTTCCGCAGCAGCGACGCGAATAGAGGTTCTTCGGACATGTCGTGGCTGGTTTGGTTGATAATTTTGCTAATCGGTGGAACGATTGTCTATTTCATCATTCGCTCAATTATGATTCCTAGCAAATCAGGGGGAAAAGCTGGAGAGCTTGGGAATGAAACCTTTACCGTCACCAAGTTACAGGTTGCCCTGCTTGCTGAAGCGCGTCAGGTGCAAGCCCAATTAACAGAATTAAGCCTTGAAGTGGATACGGATACGTCAGAAGGTTTAATGACGCTGATGCAAGAGTCTGCATTAGCTTTGATGCGTACCCCCGAAAACTGGACCCATGTTTCATCTAGTTCGCAATCAGTAAATCGCGATCGCGCTGAGTCCCTTTTTAACGAACTATCCCTAGAAGAACGCACTAAGTTTAGTGAAGAAACCTTAGTAAATGTCAAAGGGCGAGTTGTTCAACGTTCAACGGCGATCGCTTCTCCTGACAAGGATCCTTCAGCCTATATTGTCGTAACACTCTTAATTGGCACCGAGCATGACAAGCCAATATTTGGCGAAATCCACAATACCGAGCAATTACAGACAGCCTTAAAGGCGATCGCCGCAATTCCATCTAGCCATTTATTAGTGTTTGAACTGCTGTGGAGTCCGCAGGCAGACACCGATAGCCTCACCTATGACGAGCTACTGACGGAGTATACCCACATGACTCAGATCTAGCCAAAGAGAGGGTTAGAGCAAAGCTCTAACCCTCTCTTTGGCATCGCGATTAGTCCTTGTGCCGCGAAGCTTTGATTTGATCGATAAAAAATTCCTCAAGGGTCTGGCGTGCTAACTCGATTGCGATCGCCTTTGCCCCAATACTAGCAATATAGGTCAAGAATTCAGGTAGATCCTTGGCTAGTTGACCATGCCAAGTATCATTTTGGAAAATGAGATGTTGGAGCCAAGGCTGTAATTCTAGCTCAGTACCACCATGCCCGCTGACTTGATAGGACTGTTCCGTACCTAGTAACTCATTGAGAGTCCCCATCGCGACCAATTCCCCTTTATTGAGAATGCCAATGCGATCGCAGATTAGCTCTACATCCGACAAAATATGACTGTTAAAAAATACCGTTTTGCCTTGATTTTTGAGCATTAAAATAATTTCGCGGACTTGATAGCGACCCACGGGATCTAGTCCTGACATCGGCTCATCGAGAAATACCACTTCGGGATCGTTGATCAAGGCTTGAGCAACACCAATTCTCTGCACCATTCCCTTAGAATATTGGCGCAGTTGCTTTTTCCTCGCTACAGATTGGGACAGTCCGACCAGATCCAATAAATCCGCAATACGCTGGCGGCGCAGTGATGGGGCAACACCAAATAAACTACCGATAAAATCCAGCAATTCCCATCCCGTCAAGTAGTCATAATAATAAGCATTTTCAGGTAAGTACCCAATGGACTGTTTCGCCGTGCGATCGCCAAGAGGGTAACCTAAGATCTCACCCGTACCAGAGGTTGGCTGGACAATACCGAGCAAGATTTTTAATAGAGTCGTTTTACCAGCTCCATTAGGTCCTAACACACCAAAGGTTTCACCCTTGCGAATGGTTAACGAAAAATCCTGTAAAGAACTAATTTTTTGATTTAACCAAAAGCCAGTACGATAGGTTTTGCTCAAGCCACTCGCCACAATAGCGTTGCTGGCAATAATCTGTTGCTGGGGTTCGCTAGTCAAGACTTCTACCATAGTTGCGATCGAAGTTGCAAAATTCATTCTTTAAAACAATATTTTAAAGCACTCGCTACCATACTCAAGCAAACATACTCAAGCAAATAAGTAGCTAGGCATAATTAATTACAAACCAAAAGCCGTAAAGTTGCGCCCCTAAGGGGTGCAACTTTACGGCTTTTGGCAATTTATCAAGTCAGGAAAACAAAAACAATAGAGAGTTGCGGCGCTTAGCGCCGCAACTCTCTATTGTTTTTGTGACTTTTCGACTAGATATTCTTTGCCAGATAAACTATACCCAGATAAACTATACAATGTAGCGACAATGTAGCGAAATGAGGCTAGATAGCGCCCAGCTATGAGTAATATTTTCTTGCTGCCACCAAACCTAGACAAGAGAGAGCGTTTTGCTGCTTCTTGGGAATATTTGCTGAAAAATGTTCATAGTTTAGGTCAAGATTTCGTTAGTTTTCTGACTCAGCGATCGGGAAAGCCCCGTTCAACATTTATTAAAGCGGTTAGCTATCCTTTTTTCTCGTCGGACATCCAGCCCGATATTCTTTTAGAATGCCAAGATTTTGATATCATCTGTGACCATCGTATCGAAAGCGAGTTGAGTGAGTACTCGCTCGCGAGCTTTTTGGCGATCGCTAAGCTTCAAGCCAAACCAACCTATGTAGCGGTGATTAGCAATAGTTACTGCTTGTTCGAGCCCGAAATTTTAGATAGTGAGGAAGCCAAGCTTTACTATCTGCAACCTCACGGTGATATTAATTCCTCAATGCCCTATTTCTGCTGGCAGGATATCTATGCTTTAGTAGCCCAAAAGGAACATCATCTCGCCCATGAGTTTGTGGAATACATGCATTTCATGGACATGCAACCTTGGCAACATCGCATGTGGGGGGATCTATTCCTCAATCCCGATGTGGCAAAATCCTTTAGCGAACAATGGGGGCAAACTATAGATTATTTTGAAGGAATAGCGATCGCCAAACAGAGTGGTTATAGCGCTTTAGAGATTATTTATCCTCTGCCTTGGCTACAATTGCTTTATGTATATGCAGCGAGATCAGTACCTCATCAGGATCTTCAATCTGTAAGCCCCTATCTAGTCGCGACGGTTTGGCTCAAGGGGGATGCTCGGAAGCAAATTCGCGCTTTTCAGGGCATCAATCAGAGCTTTGCCATACCTGAAAATAACGATCTTATTGTCGAAGTCCGCGCCAGTGTTGCCGATGGTCTATGGATAATGAAAGCTGATAGCCGTCCGAAGTTAGCTGCCACCTACTACACCTCACTTGATCGCCTTGTATCTAAAGATATTCCCCAAGTTCAAGCCAATCTGTTAGCTTTTACCAAGGCAGTATTTGCCCATGTAAAAAGTATCGTAAGTAGTTCAGTTTAGACGTTGCGGCGCAAAGCGCCACAACGTCTAATTCTTCTCTGGAACCAATAATTAGACGTTGCGGTGCTTCGCGCCGCAACGCTAATTATTCACTGGGAAGGAAGTAATATTTTGGGTGACTTCGACATAGATATTTTCAAGGCGGACTGGCTGACGCATAATTGAGTCAATTTTGATCCCTTCAAAACATTCCAAAATTTCTTTTAGCTCCATCGCCCTAGGTAGCCAAAAAGCAAGATCTCGCCCATAGTGGCGATAATCAAAGCCGAGTTCGATCGCTCTAGCGATCGCCAAATTCTCGGTTGGCGTACAGATAATGGCAATTTCCTGTGCAGGAATATATTTGCGGAGTTCATCAAGACTCCCTTCAGCCAATAAATTCCCCTTCTTGATAATACCAATCCGCTGACAGAGGCGTTCAGCTTCTTCTAGCATATGAGTAGTCAGTAAAATGGCAGTATCCTGACTACTCAGTTTGCGAATTAATTCCCAAACTTCATAACGGGCTTCGATATCCAGTCCTGTGGTTGGCTCATCTAGTACGACTAATTGCGGCTGATGGACGAGCGCAAGAGCCATACTTAATCGACGCTGCATCCCTCCGCTGAGTGTCTCCGCAATACTTTGAGCGCGATCGCTTAATCCCACTAATTCCAAACAATAATGAGCTTGTTTCTGACAGGCTTGGTTATTCAATCCGTAAAGCTGCCCAAAAAAACGCAGATTTTCTTCACAGGTTAAGCTCTTATAAAAAATATTATCCTGTGGGGCGACTCCGATGAGCGATCGAGTCGATACCGATGGTTTTTGACCATTCATCGTTACCAATCCGCGATCGGCGGCGATCAGCCCACATAAAATACTAATCATAGTAGTTTTGCCAGCTCCATTGGGTCCCAGCAAACCATAGACTTCCCCCGACTGAATAGCAAAGCTTAAGTCATGCAAAACTTGCTTCTTTCCATAAGATTTACAGATTTTGCGAACTTCTAGCACGGAATATCGATCTCTTTAAAGTAATGCCTAAAAGTATAGCAATCGGCATTGATAAGTATCAGTAAACTTACAAACTAAAAGTCATTGTCTGTAGACTATTGCCAAAGTTGATTAAGGAATTGCCAGTGCTTTGCACTGGCAATTCCTTAATCAACTAAATAATTTGAGAGAGGCTTCGACTTTGCTCAGATAAAGTATCCCGCTGGCTGAGCGTGAAGGGTTTGCGTAGCAAACTCTTTACGCTCAGCCAGTTTCAAATTAACCCGAACTCACGTTGAAATTAGTAATGCAACAGGTTGTACTCACCCTGCGGCAGTAGCAAAGTGGACTCAATTTGGTTTTTGATTAAGGGACTGACGTATTCGGCATTATTTAAACATTCGATCAATAACTTGTTCGCATCGTGATAGGTTCGCAATACCTTCAACTGAGTATCGCTAAATTGCCACTCCTGAGAACTTTTCCGATGCTGAACGATTAAATTACGGAGCTTTTTCGACCAATCTAAACCCTTAGCTTGCCACCACTTTGCAAAAACATCTCGGTTTTTGTAAGGATCGGGAAACTTCTGGCGCAAAAATTGTAGGGCTCTAGATAGATCGGGTTCGAGAACGCAGGCTAGCTCTAAAATGGGGTGATTGGCAAAGTATAAGGCTAAGTCAAGATTGAGCGCGAGATTAATGGTGTAATCGATATCAACCTGCGTCTCTGTAATGCTATTGTCAGCCCCCATTGCTTTTGCTAAAGCCCGTTCTAAGGATCGGGAATGGGCAATATCTAAGGCCCGAGCGCGATCGAGGGAACGTGCATTTTCTAGATCGACATCCAAATACAAGGCTCGAATCGTTACTGGCTTGTATGGAGTTTGAATTTGAATCGACTGTTGATTAACCCATGTTAGAAATGACTGCAAGTGTGGGTCTTTACTCACTATCTCGTCAATTTTTCGCTTCATCATCTGTAGGATGTGATCGGCTTGTTGGGAGATGCTAATGGTCATCACGATCACACCATGCCAGCGTCTGAGGTATATCCGTTCTAGCAGGTAGTTTTGCGCGGCACTGGGGGCACTATTGGCGAGTCGATAGGCCGCGAGGTAATCGTGCAAGGTGGTGTAGTTTAAGGAATGAAAACCTTTCGCACATTCAATCAATAAACTATGTTGCCACTTAAAGGACTGCAAGAGCCGATCGCGATCAATGGGAACAGCTAGGCTGCGACTGGTACTAATACAGGCTTGAAAATCATCCTCAAGTTCGTTATTTTGCCATACATAACCATGACGATCGAGGGAGACAATGGCTATATGGGAAAGTAAATCTTGTTTTTGTGAAGTTGATAGTTCGCGATCGCTTTGGATGGGAAAGCATTTAGTCTGATTCCATTTCGTTAGTAGCAGATCGAGAATTTCTTGGTAGAAGTTGGGCTTAAGATATTCGCAACTGTTGAATACATTACAGAGATAGGTTAGTAGTAGGGGATTGCGGGCAATTTCTGCTAGGGGTTTATTGGTTGCTAAAAGCTGTTGAAATTTTTCATTTTTTTTCGGCTTTTCCGAGCAAGTAACTTGAAACCATTTACTGGCAAAGGTGCTAATTTGTAAATCTTGGAAAGGGGCGATCGCAAAGGCGGAAAATGATTCGAGGATATGCCCGTAGATTGGGTTACGAGAAGAGAAGACCATCCGATTTTTGGGATAGCGATCGCTAAAGTTTGTAATTTGTTGTACGATTTCCCCACGGTTGGCTTCTGGCAAGTCATCAATCCCATCCCAAAACAGTAATAGACGACCTTTAATAAGTAACTGTTCTAATAATTGGTTATCAGAGGATTCATCTAGCAATCCATAGATCGTGATTTGTTTCTTTAACCATGTAAAAGGATTACTGTCATTAGGTGACACGAGCGATCGCAATGGCAAAAATACAGGTAGATATTTCGGTAATATTTTGCCCGCAACGCAAGCCATTGCCAAATATTTGAGTAGGGTCGTCTTGCCAGAGCCCAGTCCGCCAACGAGTAAAATTAGCTTAAATTCTTCTAAAGCTCTACTAGCAGGAATTATCGGCGGATGTAGCTTATCTAAATAAAAGCGATCGTATTGTTCGGGAGGGATATTTGCAAAGGTCTCATTGAGATCCAGATATTGACTGCTGGGCAAATTAGTAAAAACACTCAGCTCGGTATATAAATCATGCAGACAGACTGGTACACTCACATCAATTATTTTGAGGCGATCGCATTGACGGATTAGAGCAGCTGAGATTCTTTGCCGTAGGCTATGTACTGATAGGTCAATATTTTCCAGCAAATTTAGAGCGATATTATCACTGGGGTTTTGATTAACGTTTTGCGAAATACGATCCTTACTATCACCGTCAGATAACAACTCGCTCACATTCGCGACATGGCGATTACTTCTACTCGCATTCGTAAATATCGTGGGAGTTTCCATATTTGCATCATCGCTAGGCTCGGACAAATTCTCGCCTGACAATTCCCCTTCTTCCTGCAAAGTTGTTAATGAAATACCTAATTTTTCACAAACCAGATTGTAGGTATGGCGATCAACGATTTCTCCATTCAAAAAATTGTCAACTAGTTGAACGGCAATACTAAGTTCACTTGCCAGATCTAATGGCGTAAAACCCTGACGGGAAATTTCATCTCTTGCTTTACTAAGGATATCTGCTGGAGCTCTTAGCATTAAGGATGCAACCATAGTTCTTATGCCTCTATCGCCGATTTCATTAAAATATAATAAACCTTAATATTTTCATTTAAGGTGTCATTTATTAATACAGTCAATTTAACACTGCTAGTGAAAATATTGGTTTTCTTACAATGCAAAGCACTGTATAGTGCGATCGCAAACTAACTTATACCAAAACACAAAATGGCTACGCCATTTTGTGTTTTTAAAAACCTTACTAGGTTTGGTTTTCAATTCACAAAAGTGTTATTACACTTTTGTGAACTGGTATTAACTTAGTTCTATTATCTAATACAAGAAGTCTATTCCAGTGAGTTTATTAACATTAGCAATCGATGTAGGTGGTAGTACCATCAAGGCGATCATCTTAAAAGATGATGGTACGGCAATCTCTGATCGGTCACTTATTCATACACCACACCCCGCAACGCCAGATGTGATTGTAGCGACATTAATCGATCTGATTTGGACGCAGGGAGAATTTGATCGCCTTTCTATCGGATTTCCAAGTGTTGTCGAAAATGGCATTACAAGAGGAGCCATTAACTTACATCCCGATTGGGATGGATTTCCTTTAGCCGAAGTATTGAGTCAGAAGTTAGGCAAACCCTTTAGGATCGCCAACGATGCCGATGTACAGGGTTGTGGCGCGATCGCGGGTTATGGGGTGGAGTTGGTAATCACGCTAGGCACTGGCTTTGGCTCGTCCCTCTTTCTGAATGGCAAATTATTACCCAACCTTGAAATCGGTCAGCATATTTGGCGCGATCGCCACACCTACGAAGATCTCTTAGGACAAGCGGCTCTCGATCAAGTTGGCGTAGAAATGTGGAATAGCCGATTATCAGAGGCGATCGCTACGCTCTATAAATTATTTAATTTTGACAAAATATATCTCGGTGGTGGCAATTCTCGCTTAGTTAACCTTAGTTTACCCCCCCATTTATTAACTAAAGTAGCGATCGTCTCCAATGATTTAGGGCTAATTGGCGGACTATATTTGTGGAAATCATAGTGGAAATCATAATAAATTAATTTGGGCGATCGCCCCAAGGTCAACAACTTATACCAAAGCTCAAAATGGCATAGCCATTTTGAGCTTTGAAAACCCTTACTAGGTTTGGTTTTTAATTCACAAAAGTGTTGTCACACTTTCGTGAATTGGTATTACTGAAAAATCTGAATTTATCGCAATTTTTTGAGGACTGCAAAATTAGGTGGGTTTCGTGTTTGTGAAGTTAGGCTTTTGGGCTAACACAAGACTAAATTGCTTCAGGGTCAACGCCGATAGACCGCAAATAATTCGCTAATTTCTCTTTTTGTTGACGTTCTTGATCAGCGATCGCCATTTGTTGATCGGCGATCGCTCGTTGTTGATCGGCGATCGCCTCAGCTTGTAAAGCCCGTTCATCACCCGTTAACAACAAATTTCCAGACTCATCCCACCAGCGCAACCAAGATACACCATTCTCTAATATCAATCCCAGTTCTACACCCATCGGCGCGATCGCAAAATGTCCGCGATCATTGGGCTGCATTTTGACATAGCGACCATCAACCAAGTGATAAGCCTCAAGCTCATCTTTCCATGCATCAAAAATCACATAAAAAGGAATCCGAATGGCCTGTTCGTAAACCCAGAATTTACCAGCTTTTTCGGTTTCACTAGGCGGCGTTGTGTCTCTTTCTTCACTCCCATTACCAGAAACAAATTCAATTGCAATTAAGGGGGCAACAAATTCTTTCCACAATACATAGGAACGGCGATATTCACCATCGAGAAGCGGCGATACATTAGGAACGTAAAACCAGTCAGGCGCTTCAGCTCCTTTTTCGGGTGGTTCCATTAGCCGCCAGTAAATGCCGCTATCTTGCCCAATGCAGTAGCGTCCATCGGGATGTAATTTTTCTAAAATAGGGCTGATCGAACTAGTTAAAACAATACTTTGTGGATGTTCCTGAAAATTTTTCACAAAGGTTCCGTCTGAATCTGGCAGTTGCTTATGATCGGGGAGGCTAATTGGTGCGGAGGGAATATTAGAAGGTGGTGAACCAGTAGTTTTGATTGGCGCTTGCGTGGTTTGCATAGTAACTCTAGGAGATACGTTGGTTCGATCTTAACATCAATTTTTAGCTTGCTGTAAGTAGCTGGAGACAATTGAATAAATCCCAAAACTAAAAATGGCGTAGCCATTCTTAGTTTTAAAACCCTTACTGGATCTAGTTTTTAATTCCTGAAAGTGTGACAACACTTTCAGGAATTAAAAACTAGATCCTTAATAGCGATAAAATGCTTTAGCCCCAATTCACTATACGACTAACTTCTAAAACAAAGTTTGGCAATACATTCTCACCCGATAAAGTTTTAGGATTATCTAAAATCTCAACAGACTGACCTTGGCGATAAATAGCTACGCGCCTGTGTTTCGGATCAATTAACCATCCCAACAAACAGCCATTGTCCATATATTCCTCCATCTTGGCTTGTCCCTGCTTCCATGAATCACTAGGTGACAAAAGTTCAACTAGGAATTCAGGACAGAGTGGCAAAAAACCTTGGCGTTGATCAGGAGTAAGCGATTCCCATTTTGCTAAAGAGATCCATGCTGCATCGGGAGAGCGATCGCTACCCTTCGGCAAACTAAACCCAGTCGATGAATCAAAGGTTTTACCTCGTTTGCATGAGTGATTCCATACATAGAGTTCACCGTTGAGGTCAGAATTAAAACTACCAGTCTCACCACCCGTTGGGGACATAACGATTAATTCTCCTTTAGCAGTACGCTCTAGTTTCATTTCAGGATTTGCCGCGCAGAGCTTGATGAACTCTTCGCGAGTCAGTGAGATCACTGGACTAAGATCGATGGTTTGAAAGTTCATAATTTTTTCCCATGAAATCCTAAAGAGAGATCCTAAAGGGAGAGCGAAACGGCTCCTTTAACTTTATTCTCCAACAAGTCGAGAAACAGAAAGGGTATCACACATTTTCTTAATTTGATTGCAAACGCGATCGAATTGGTGGCGATCGCTGATATCGATACTTAGATCAATAATTGCTGCTTTGCCTTTTTTGGTCTGTACATTCGCCCTACGGACGTTAATTTTATTGTCCGATAGGCGGGTTAAGATGTCCCGTAATACGCCAACGCGATCAATCGTTTCCACTCGAATATCAATGGGATAGGTTTGATCGCGATCGCTTTCTTTCTGGTAATTCCAACCCACATGGAGAAGGCGATCGCTAGGAATACTGGCAAGATTATTACAATCGTTACGGTGGATCGTGATCCCGCGATTGCTTCCTAGCGCGACAACTCCTGAAATCGGTTCTCCTGGTAATGGAGCGCAACAACCTGCGATCGAATAGACCATCCCCTCTATGCCCAAAATAGGCGATTTAGAATTGTGGTTATGGGCTGGTTCGTGACGCGATTCAAACTTTTGAGGATTAAAGTAGCGCTCATTATGTTGATTTTCCCGCAGCTTATTAACTACCGCATTAACAGAGGTTTCGCCATAGCCAATACCTGCGATCAGATCCTCGACATTATGATAGTTACATCGCTCTGCTAACTTCTGCATTTGATCGGATTTGAGCAATGCATCCAATCCATTTTTACCTAGTTCGCGTTCTAAAGCATTGCGCCCTAAAGCAAGATTTTCTTCACGACGCGATCGCTTAAACCACTGACGAATCCTGCTTTTTGCCGAATTTGTAGCAACAAAATTAATCCAGTCCGTACTGGGATGGGCATTATTTTGAGTGAGGATAGTAACAATATCACCATGCTTGAGCGGACGCTGCAAAGGAACCATCACATTATTGACCAATGCCCCCGAACAATGATTACCTACTTCCGTATGCACTCGATAGGCAAAGTCTACGGGTGTCGCTCCGCGAGGCAAACAGTACACATCTCCTTTCGGACTAAACACATATACTTCACTATCAAATAAATCTTCCTTGACACTATCAAGATATTCTTGGGGATCTTTCAATTCCCTTTGCCATTCTACTAATTGACGCAGCCAAGTAAACTTTTGATCATCCCCCTTGAGTGGTTTGCTGACCGAATTACTCTCTTTATATTTCCAATGCGCGGCAATTCCATAGTCAGCGATGTGATGCATTTCCCATGTCCGAATCTGCACCTCCACAGGTTGTCCCTTAGGTCCAATCACTGCCGTATGTAGCGATTGGTAGCGATTGGGTTTGGGCAAACCAATATAGTCTTTAAAGCGTCCAGGAATCGGACAAAAATGGTCGTGCACGACGGCAAGGACGCGGTAGCATTCCTCTTTGGTATTGACGATCACCCTCACGGCTTGGATGTCGTAAATCTCGTTGTACTGTTTCTTTTGGCGTTCCATTTTACGGAAGATGCCATACAAATGTTTCGGTCTGCCGCTAATCTCAAAATCATCAATCCCCATAGATGCGAGGCGATCGCCTAACACCTTAGTCACTTCCGTTAGTTGCTCCTGACGGCTCTCATGGGTCTCAGCGACCAGAGATTCCATCATTTGATACTGCTCTGGCTCAATATATTTAAACGCAATATCTTCGAGCTCCCACTTGATCTGCCCTAAACCCAAACGGTTTGCTAAAGGCGCAAAAATCTCGCGGGTTTCTCTGGAAATCAAGACTTGCTTTTCGGAGCGGAGATGTTGCAGCGTTCGCATATTGTGCAAGCGATCGGCCAGCTTGACGATAATTACCCGAATGTCCTGAGCCATAGCCAGAAACATGCGGCGAAAATTTTCGGCTTGACTTTCTGTTTTACTCTCAAAACTAAGTTTCGATAACTTAGTTACTCCTTCCACCAATTGACGAATTTCTTTCCCAAATTTCTCTTCAATTTGATCGCAGGATACATCCGTATCTTCAACCACATCATGCAAAAAACCTGCGGCAATCATGGCATTACTACCACCAAGATCCTTCAAAATTGCTGCCACCGAAATGGGATGCAATATATAGGGCTCTCCCGAAGCTCGGCATTGACCATCATGGAGGCGATAGGCAAAATCTAAGGCACGACAAACAACATCTTCATTCTCTAAAATCTCCCCCCTTTGCGATTTCTCCCATCCACTTCTTAGCCAGTCAGGGATCGATGCATCTACTACCGCAATACATTCCCGCGACTTTCCGCTATCTATTTCAACATCTACCGGCCGACCTAGACGTTCTACTGGAGCTTCAGCTAATAATGTCATCGGAGTCATACTTTTAATTTCGCCTTGGCAAAGATAGTTGTTAAGATTTTCATAACCTTATTTTAAACTTTATGTCAAATACGTCGTTTTGTCTCTAGGGAAACAAACTTTTGTACTTTTTTATGCATCAGCTAGCCATAAGCCAATGCATGAGTAAAGTTAAATTATCGATCTAGCTATGACAGCTAGTTTTAGCCTAAAGTTTTAGCCTAAGTATTTGTCACTATTATAGCGATCGCCACCAGATAAAAGGCATTATCTCGAACTAAATCCGAATCTCTACTCGATCTTTGTGTTCAATATTTAAAAACATGATAATTGCTTTGTAAAGTAAGGCAATTATCATGTTTTTTTAGCTGTTTTACAGATAACCCAGAAGAGCATACTGCCCGCTGCGCGGGCAGTATGCTCTTCTGGGTTTGGTTTTTAATTATGCCTAGCTACTTAAACAATCATTGGTTTGCTCGAACGATCAATTTTTTTGCATAGAGTCAAGCGGTGGGTATCGCAATCCCAATGCACATGCTCAAAAATTTTGCGTAGTATATAGAAACCCCTACCACATTCCAAGTCATGGCAAGGAGTCGGATCGTCTTTGCCTCCACCCGAAGATTGAAGATCATCACCTTGATCGGTGATAATCCACCAGTACATTTGTGAAACTATTGAGAATTTAACAGTAATTTGTTTGCATGGATCGAAGGAATTACCATGCTTAACGGCGTTGACTAGCGCTTCTTGCAATCCCAAGCGTAACTCTGGTTGCCATTCTGAAGGGACTTCGTCTAGCAACAAATCCAGTACTGGGGCAAGATAGAGGGTTGAAGTAAAACTGAGATTACTCCACTTTCGTCCTACTGGACGTACAGGTGTCACAATCACGAACTTTTAACTCCTCTGAAAAACTGCTATAGCCTGCCTTGATATTTTTTGAATAGCCACGCCATTCACTAAACATGCAATGGAATTAATTAAATTCACGATCGCCATACAATAGATCTAGATCTTATTCTAGCGAAAAAATCTTTCCTAAAATCGTTTCTAAGCAATATGACCTTTACTCAACGACAAATTTCGCCCTTTAATCCTACCGAAAATACCCGCACCATGGGAAAGGGGATGCGGGCAGCAGTTTTATTTTTGTTAAGTGTATTGGTACTGATCGGGATTTTAGGCGGACGACTTTTTTATTTACAACTGATCGAAGGCGATCGCAATCAACAATTAGCCGAAAATAATCGGATCAGACTAATTGCCAAGCCTCCCGAAAGAGGACGACTTTTCGATCGCAAGGGGAATATTCTTGCCTCAAGTCGCTTAGCTCATGTGGTGTATCTCTGGCCTATCGCCCAGCCCAAGGATAAATGGCAGCCCACAATTAAGCGCTTAGCTGAGTTGATTGGCGTTTCGGCGCAAACGATTACGGACAAATTGGAGCAAGAAGGCTACAACTCTCCCAATCTAGTCCGCGTCTCAACGGCAATTAGTCCCAAGCTCGTAACAGTGCTCTCCGAGCATAGTCTGGAGCTGCCAGGGGTCAAGGTTGAACCAGAGGCTGTACGCTATTACCCCAATGGCGATGTTGCAGCTCACGTACTAGGTTATACAGGAGAGCTAACCGCCGAAGAATTACCCAAACTACGGGAAAAGGGTTATCGTCCTGGAGATGTGATCGGCAAATCAGGTGTGGAATATGCCTTTGAAAATCAGTTGCGGGGAGAATGGGGCGGACAGCAAGTAGAAGTGGATGCTTTTGGTAAGGTATTACGCATTTTGGGGCAGAAACCACCCAAATCAGGTAATGCGGTCAAAATGACGATTGACTTAGATTTAGAAAAAGCCGTAGAAAAGATTTTAGGCGAGCAACAGGGTGGGATTGTGGCGATGAATCCTAATAATGGCGAGGTATTGGCGATGGTCAGCCATCCCGCCTTCGATCCCAATCTTTTTTCTGGCAAAATTTCCGAAGCAACATGGAAACGCCTGCAAGAAAAAGATCATCCTTTTGTCAATCGGGTACTCCAAGTATATCCCCCAGCCAGTACTTTCAAAGTTGTAACGATGACGGCAGGTTTAGAAACTAATAAGTTTGGCATTAATGATGTTCTGCCCACATATCCCTATCTGGATGTTGGTGGGTTTCAGTTTTGGGATCACAACCATGCGGGATTTGGTACGATTGGGTTTTCCGAGGCTATGGCTTATAGCAGTAATACTTTCTTTGGGCAAGTAGGTATGCGCGTAGGGGAAAAGGATCTAGCGACATGGGCGCGAAAGTATGGCTATGGCGAATATTCTGGATTAGAAATCAAGGAGGAAGAAACTAAAGGCACGGTTCCCGACGAAGAATGGAAGAAACGAGTAATCGGTGAGCCTTGGTATGTTGGCAATACCTTAAATATGTCAATCGGTCAGGGTGACGTACAGGCAAACCTCGTCCAAGTTTCCATGATGACAGCGGCGATCGCTAATGGTGGATTCAAAATCAGACCGCATTTTCTTCTAGAAGATAGTGATGCTAAGGAATGGCGGCAATCTCTAAATATATCGCCAACTAATTTAGCGGCGGTGCAAAAGGCATTGCGATCGGTTTTTGATTTTGGAACGGCGGCAGCACTCAATTCCTCAGAGATTAGCATGGCTGGAAAATCAGGGACAGCCCAAGATCCTCCTCGCCTTAACCATGCTTGGTTTACGGTCTATGCACCCTATGAAAATCCTGAAATTGTGGTGACTGTATTTGCGGAAAATGCAGGTGGTGGTGGTGGTAGTGCGGTTGCCGCACCTTTGGCAGTGCAGACGATTGAAGCCTATATGAAAATTAAATCCATGCCCAATTCCCCCATTAATCCCCCAGTCCCTGCGGTGAATTCCAATTAAAATCCATAGAATGGCGGTGCTACGCGCCACTACTCTATGCAAAAGATAAGTGACGGTGCTACGCGTCACTTGTCTTTTAGGTTCTATGGCTTAAGCAAAACTTTCATTGCTCTTGTTGTGACTTTAACTATAGATAGCATAAAGATGGGCGACGCAAAGCGCCGCCCATCTTTATGCTATCTAGTGGTTAATTGGACTAAATTTTCTTCAACCAGCTAAACATGGCACGAAGATCCTTACCGACAGATTCGATCTGATGCTCGGCTTCTTGGCGGCGCATAGCAGTGAATCCAGGCTTGCCAGCTTGATTTTCGAGAACGAATTCACGAGCAAATTGACCAGACTGAATTTCGGAGAGAATTTTTTTCATTTCGGCTTTGGTCTGCTCGGTAACTACGCGAGGACCGCGAGTGTAATCACCATATTCAGCGGTGTTAGAGATGCTGTAGCGCATATTTGACATGCCGCCTTCAACCACCAAATCGACGATGAGTTTTACTTCGTGCAAGCACTCAAAGTAGGCGAGTTCTGGTTGGTAACCAGCTTCAACAAGGGTCTCAAAGCCAGCTTTGATCAAGGCACACAAACCACCGCAAAGTACGGCTTGTTCGCCAAATAGATCGGTTTCAGTTTCTTCGCGGAAAGTTGTTTCCAAAACGCCGCCACGAGTGCCACCGATACCTTTAGCATAGGCCATAGCGCGATCGCGAGCATTACCCGTTGCATCCTGATACACAGCAAACAATGCAGGAACACCTTGACCTTGGGTATAGGTACGACGTACCAAATGTCCAGGACCTTTAGGTGCGACCATAATCACATCTACATCGGCAGGAGGTACAATTTGCGCGAAGTGAATATTAAAACCATGGGCAAAGGCTAGCGTATTGCCTGCTTTGAGATTGGGTGCAATTTCGGTAGCATAAATTGCTTTTTGAGTTTCATCAGGCAATAGAATCATAATCAGGTCAGCAGCAGCCGATGCATCAGCAACAGTCTTAACAGTAAGACCTTCAGATTCTGCTTTTTGCCATGAGGGACTGCCTTGATATAACCCCACGATGACATCCACGCCGCTATCCTTGAGGTTAAGGGCATGGGCGTGACCCTGAGAACCGTAGCCGATAATTGCGACTGTCTTACCTGCTAGAAATTCAAGATTTGCGTCCGTGTCGTAGTACATCCGAGCCATAGTGTGGTTATCTCCGAGACAAAAGATTGAGTGAGTAGTTTTTAAATGTAGTTTGGAAGATTTATTGTCAATTGCCTTCAAACACTTTTTCTAGTCTAGCAAAAAGCGCCCCCTCTCCAGAAACAAATTTGTCACTACTATCGCGGTCGATTAACTAAAAAGGGGGCGCTTCGCGCCGCCTTTTTGTTTTCGCATCAGCCCGATCGCAGTTCTAAGCCCAATACCTGAGTATGTTCGCCGCGTGCTTGCGTTACCCCGATCGTGCGTTCTGAGGCTTCGATCATGGGGCGACGCAGACTGACCACAATGAATTGCGCGAGGTTAGCTTGCTTGCGTACCATTTTCGACAAGCGTTCGACGTTGGAACCATCTAGAAACATATCGACTTCATCGAAGGCATAGAAGGGCGAAGGACGATAGCGCTGAAGCGCAAAGATGAAACTGAGAGCTGTGAGTGATTTTTCGCCCCCAGACATGGATGCGAGATGTTGGACTTGCTTGCCTTTAGGATGCGCAACTAGGGTAAGCCCACCACTAAGGGGGGCATTAGGATTTTCTAGTTGCAGATAACCATCACCATCGGAGAGCTCGGCAAAAATTTCTTTAAAATGTCCGTTAACGGCATCAAAGGCTTGCATAAAGGCACGCTGGCGCAGCGTGGTGAAGTTCTCAATACGGATTAAGAGTTCGGTCCGCTCTTGATTGAGGGTTTCGAGACGAGTGCTAAGTTCGTCTAGGCGTTGAGATGTGGCTTCGTATTCCGCGATCGCCATCATATTTACGGGTTCCATGGACTGAATCCGCTTGAGCAAGCGCCGCTGCTCTAGCTGCAACTGTTCTAGAGTCATGGTTTCAGGGACTTCAGGGATCGGATCGGGAAGTTCGATCTGACTGAGTTGTTCGGCAAATTGAGCGATTTGCAACTCAAGCTCGGCTTGCCGTTCGTGATTTTTTTGCATCTGCCACTGCATCTGCTGCTGTTGTTGTTGCTGTGCGCGCAGCGATCGCTCGCAGGCATCGCGTTCCTGTTTCGCCGCACCAATTGTCTGTTCGAGAACTTCCAAGCGGGACTGATAGGAGGCGATCGCCGTTTCAGTCTGCTTGAGTTGATGCTGAATTTGTGATGTGCTATTGATCAGTTCCGCTTGAGTACTGCGCAGTTCTTGAAGGCGCGTTTGCCGTTGCGCCATTTTCTCCAAGGCTAACTTATGCTGGTTTTCTAATTCTCCTAACTGTTGCTTGGCGGTACGCAGTTCAATTTCGGCGCTATTTAATAAAGCTTCTTGCCCTTGTAACGCATCTTGCGCTTGCAACCAGCGACTATGGGTACTTGATTTCTCTAGCTCGGTAAGCTCGGCGCGTTTGACCATTAACTGAGCTTCGAGTTCGGCAGCATTACCATCTAGGGAAATTAATTGCGCTTGACCGATTTCGATCGCCGCACGGGTTTGTTGAATTCGATCTTGCAAACGAGAGCGATCGCGGCTGTTACGCTCGATCTGTTCGTAAATGCGATCGCGCTTGAGTTGAGCTTCGCGATGATTAGTTCTTGCGGATTGTAATTGCTCCTCATACTTGGCGATCCCCGTTAAGGCTCCACGCAAACGTTGGTTGAGTCGCGTTAGCATCTGATCGATTTCCATGAGGCGATCGCGCAGTTGCTTAGTTTCGGAAGATTCCGCAGGTTTGGCATTACCAAAATGCAAACTATTTTGCTGAATAACACTGCCGCCAGTCATCGCTCCTGATGTTTCGAGAATCTCGCCCTCAAGGGTCACCATGCGATATTTGCCAATGTGAAATCGCGCTTGATCTAGCGTCTCAAATACGAGCGTATTGCCAAAAACAAAGGAGAAGACATCTTGGTAGCGATCCTCGTAGGTAACAAGATTAAAGGCATAGTCGATCGCCCCTAATTTTTGAGCTTCGATGCGGGAGGGAAATCTCGCCGCTTGCAACTTATTGAGGGGTAAAAACGTGGCTCGACCAGCCCGTTCGCGCTTGAGCAAGGAGATCGCTTCGGCAGCTACTTCATCGTTTTCCACCACAAGGTTACCTAAGCGCCCCCCCGCACAGATCTCAAGGGCTAATTGAAATCTTGGCTCGACCAGCCCCAATTGGGCAACTAAACCATACACGCCAGACATATCGGCTTCAATGACTACTTGCGAGGCTCTAGTTCCCTGTACTTCGCGACTTGCCTGCACCTGTGCTTCCAATTTATCGAGTTGGCGAGTCTTAACTCTCTGCTCTTGAGTCAAGCGCTCGATCGTTTCATTTTGGAGTTGCACTTCTAACTGAGCTTCCGCAAGATTTTTGGCTAAGGTCTGTACTAGGATTTCCGCTCCATTGACCTCAGCCTCTTGCAAGCGCAAGGCATCCTCAAGGGACTGATTAGAGAGCATATCGACAGCATAGCGTCCTTCGCCTGCAAGAATTTCTTGCAGTTCGCGATCTTGGGATTCCAATTGTAACGATCGCTGATTGAGGACTTCTTTCAGTCTAGTTTGCTCTTGCTTTTGCGGATCGAGTTCTCCTTGCAGCTTATCGATGTCGTGGCGTAATTGAGTTTGCTGGCGTACCCAATCCGACGAGGCGGAGGCGATCGCTTGGACTTCCTTCCGATATTGCGAAACGATCGAAGCCTGTTGATCGCGAGCCTTTTCCGTCGTAATGACCGACTCTTCCTTAAATTGCTTTTGCGACTCTAGTTCTTCAGCTTCGCGAAGGAGGCGATCAATTTCCTCTTGGGTCTTGACAATATGGGTTTGATTGTTTTGATAAGAACTAGTCAAAGACTGCTGTTGGCGTTGCAAGCCTCGAAGTTCGGCCTGTTGTGAGGACAAATTACTCGAAACAGATAGATATTCTTCTTCCCCAAGGGTATGGACGCGATCATTTAATTCATTGAGGTGAACTGTACCGACTTCAATTACCTGCGAAAGTTCAGTTAAGGATTTCTCTAAATTGCCGCATTGCTCCTTATTATTGACTAATTCAACATTACGGAGTGATTGGTTATATAAAATCTCGCGCTGTTTAAGTACGGATTCCGCCGCTTCCATCTGCTCATATTCCAAGCGCAGCGCTTTATATTTCTCCGCCTTCACGCGATCGCTTTTTAATTTATCCTTATTAGCAATGAGTTCCTGTTCGACAATCCGAAACCTCTCTTCTTGGGTCTTAACATCGTCTAACTTATCTTTCGCGGTGGAAATTTTGCGATCGAACTCACCCACCCCTGCCAATTCATCAATAATTTCCCGTCTTTCCCGCGAATTCATCGAAATAATGCCTGTTACGTCACCCTGTAAAACTACGTTATAGCCTTCAGGATAAATGCGGAATTTGGCTAACTGTTCGTGCAGTTCGCTTAAATTGCAAGGCGTTCCATTAATATAGTAAGTCGAAGTATAGGTTCCTTGGCTAGTAACCCGTAACTTCCGCATCACCGTCCATTCACCAATTTCCTTTCCCTCCGCCGTAGGAACTTCGATCCCTTCGGTTTGAAAAGCAGCCACCTCAGTTTCATCTAATGCAAAGGTAACGGTAACGATCGCTTCGACCATCCGTCCCTTCTTGCTATGGGCTTGGTTGACTAAGTCGGGCAAGCGATCGGCGCGCATCCCCTTAGAACCTGCTAGCCCCAGCGCAAATAGCAAGGCATCAAGAATATTCGATTTACCCGAACCATTGGGACCAGAAACCACTGTAAAACCCGTCATCAGTGGGATCGATACAGTAGAGCCAAAGGACTTAAATCTGGTGAGTTCTACATTTTTAATGTACATAGGGCGATCGCGGGCTGACCGAGGTTTAACAATCTGAATAATAGACTATGCGCGAGGTCGAGTTTTGACAGCACGAAAGTGCCAATACGTTATCACAAGTTGGACGAAATGGCGTAAGTATCACCGAGGATTTTTGTGGATAAGCCTATAAGCTAAGTGAGCTTAATTAAATATAAAATCCTAAAACCTGCGGCGCACGCACAGCGTGCGCC
>NZ_ALWB01000004.1 GCF_000332215.1 Pseudanabaena biceps PCC 7429 | reverse complement strand
TTGATTTTTTCCGTCAAGCTTTAATTGATCCTTCTTCTATTTCTCTCATTCCTATTCTTACCTGAATTCTTACCTTTAATCTCTAGCAAAAAACAAGAATTTGAAAAATCTCTTTCTATGTAACCAGAGTAAAATCGTTTTAACCAATTCAACAAGAAATATCTAGATATGCTATTACAACGCATCACCATAGACTGGAATATCTGTCATGGCAAGCCCTGCATCAGAGGTTTGCGCTATCCCGTCGAGATGATCTTAGAACTCCTCAGTTCAGGCATGACCACCGAAGAAATCCTAGAAGACTATGACGATCTAGAGCGAGATGATATTTTTGCAGTCCTCGCCTATGCCACAAAACTTAGCCAAGTAAAGAGCATCCACAAGGTTCTCGCATGAAATTTCTCATTGATGCTCAATTACCCGTGCGATTATCCTATCTTTTAAAATCAATGGGACATGATGCAATCCATACAAAAGAATTAGCTCTCAAGAACGCAACGCCAGACACAGAAATCAATGCCATTTCAATTCGTGAACAGAGAATTGTCATTACCAAAGATTCCGATTTTTGGGATTCTTTTTATGTTAATCAAGAACCTTACAAACTTTTGCTAGTGACAACAGGAAATATTAGCAACAAAGAACTGGAATCATTATTCATTAAAAACTTAGGTCAAGTAGTAGATTTGCTAGAGCAGCATTCTTTGATAGAAATGTCACGAGATTCAGTCATAGTTCATCAATAAACAGAAAATAAGCATAAATCTAAGGAGATAAACAACCATGCTCAAAAGTGATGAAGTTGCCATTGAAGGCGATCGCATTACATGGCTAGGCGAAAAGCCAAACTTGCAGACAACCCGCGCCATTATTGTAATTGCCGAAGAAAATAAAACCACCCCAATTAAAAGACGCTCTCCATCAAAAGCGATCGCAGTTTAGATAACTCCGCATCATACTCCGATGGAATTAAAAACTCCCTTGCCCAAGCATTTGCCTCATCCTCCTGCTCCGACTCAAGGCGATCGCCATGACCAGAATCATCAAGAAAAATATCCTTCTTGTCGTGCAGCAAAATATGCGCTGCCTCATGGAAAAAAGTAAACCAAAAGCGATCGTTCTGTTTCCCATATAACGAAAGCTGAATCAAAGCTCTGTGAGGATTTAGCCAACGCGCTACTCCGCTCGTATAAGCACAGGGAATCGCAGGAACAATCGCCAAAATTACACCTACCTCATTACATAAGCGCTGCATCGGCGGCATAAATTCCACTTGAGATAAAACCGTCAGTTTCCGTATCTCTTGAACCGCCTTCTCAAATTTGGCTTTATTATATTTAGGAACATCAGCCTTTTCCGCCTCAATCTCACCCAAACGCAACCAAGCTGAAATCGCACCCACATTACTTTGCTCCTTGCGAGTGCGGCGAAAGGCTACCTGCTTTTGTTCATAACAAGTTCCCCAATTATCAGGAGAAACCACCCCAAAAAGTTGTAGTAACTCCTTCACAATCTCAGGCTTATTTGCAGACTTCAGTTACTTTTACCCAGTCAATACTGCCATCTTCCTTATATAGAATTTGAGCATTGCTTGGTTCAAATACAAGCCGTTCAGCACCTTCTAGAAATACAGCAAACTGACCTAAGCGATCGCCTTTTAAAGAATGAGGCTTTCCATAAACTAGATACCGCACAGATTAGGCTGCAATGAGGTCAGCTAATCGGGCGCGTAGTTTTTGGGAACTTGACTTTGATTCGCAAAACTTACACAGTTTTACGTTTTTAAAAGTAACCTTATTGGGTTTGATTTTTGTCCTAACATTAAGTAGTTCGGCATAATTAAAAACCAAAACCAGAGAGCGTACCGCCCGCTACGCGGGCGGTACGCTCGTCTAGGTTTTAAGTTTACTTATGCTTGGCTACTTACTGCAATTTCAGCTACACCAAAGTCACATTGGACTTTTTTCTGGCTATAGCCGTTACGACTGTTGCTTTGTCCTTCTGGTCTGGATTCATGCTTCTTGTACCCTAGATGGGTGGATAATTCTGCTTCCAATGCTCGTTCCACCAACGCGGTGGTTAGTTGTTTTAGGATTCCTCCTTCTCCGAATAGGTCGGGTGGTGTTTTGCATTCTTGCAGCAATTCATCTAGCAATTCTTTGCATATATTTATCAGTTTTAGTGTTAGTAATTGGGTGTCTTGATTATCTCTCTACATATATCCCAGACTTTACACATCTCACTTTACACTCTCTTGCTCTTGGTTGTGGCTGGCGCTATAAGGGCGTGCGACTTTCAGTTTTGCCTTCATGCGGGAATGCACCAAGTCATGCACATTTTTATATGAGATTTCGATTTCCAGTTTTTCTTGTAACCATTCTCGTATCTCTCCGTAGCTATTAAATCCCTGCTCCTTTTGCAATTCCTTGTCTAATGCTTTTTGGGCCCAGTCTGGGATTTTTGACTTTCTCCCTACTCTCGGCTTGTGCCTTAGTAAGCCGCTAATTCCTCCCTTCCTGTATTCTTTCAACCACTCTTGCACTGTTACTCGATTTCTACCGACTAGTTGAGCGGCGATTTGGACTGTCCCTGCTTGCTTACTTTTCAGCAAATACAATACCTGTACCCTTTCTTTATCTGATGCTGTTTTTTGTTTTCCTAGCATCTCTTTTAGCTCTTCTTCACTTTCGCTGATCTCTAGCTTATATACTCCTGCCATTTTGCCTCCTCTTTTGCTTCTCTTCTTTTATACCATCTGTAGCCTCTACTTTGTGTTTTGGCCTAAAATATTACTAGAAATAATCGGGAAAGTGACACTATATTATTGCTTCAGCATAATCGCCGTCTTGCAAAGTATAAATTTTTATTACTAGCAAGCAATGTGAAAATTTCTTTTGGCGGAAGTTTAGGAAAAATAGCCATAGGATTACCCTTGCTATTAAGAAAAATGGAGAATAGGAGGCTCGAACCCCTGACCTCTGCGGTGCGATCGCAGCACTCTACCAACTGAGCTAATTCCCCGACAGGGTATACATACTAGCATATTTAGCAAAAAAGGCAGCCCATTGCACCGCCTTTTTATTTACTTTTTTATTTGTTTTTATTTGTTTTCATTTATTGGATATAGGCGATCGCGCTTCACCATTCATTAAAAACCGCGATATTTTTTGCTCATATCCCGAACCATCAGGAAACTCAACTACCAGTTGGGGATTTTTAATATTTTCAGAAGGAATCTGGAGTAGATATACATAATCGCCGTTGCGAAATTCAAAATAGCTACCTTGATTGGGATTGTAAGTCCTCGCATTGAGTTTCACTCCAGGCGTACCATTTTTATTCACGCTACGATAATAACGGGGTTGGGAAATATCCTTAGGATCGGAACAGATGTAGAGAGCATAATCTTTTGTCTCCGCATATGCCAAAATCCCCCCCGTACCATCACAGGTTTTATCATTGACCAACTCACTCGTTGATCCAATCGTTAAATTTTCTGATGAAGCATTCCCACCACTTACTCCAGCACCAAGGATCAAAGACAAACCTATCAGTGCAGATGTTAAAGACTGTTTAAAAATAGCTGAAAAAAAAGATTGAATTGAACGCATCTCTTAACCTCATACTTTTGCCATTACCTTTTGCCATTACAGAGATGTCTCGCGACTTAACCAATAGCGTAACAATGCTGAAAAGTTTTGTAATCAGCTACTTTGCTTAAAAGCAAGGAAGTTAACACTTGTCCGATTCTTTCTTCTATAGCAACACAAGAGATAAGTAGCTAGGCGCAATTAAATATAAAACCCCAAAACCTGTAGCGCACGCTGCGCGTGCGCTACAGGTTTTGGGGTTTTATATTTAATTGCGCCTAGCTAGAAATCAAAATCCCAAAGATGAGTGGCGGCGCTTCGCGCCGCTACTTATCTTTGGTTATATAAATGTAGGCTACCCGCTTAGGTGCGTTACGATATTGAGCTGTTTTAGTTATCCAAGGTGTCGGAATCGAACCGACATATCAACGATTATGAGTCGTTTGCTTTACCAGTCAGCCAACCTTGGGTATATTGTGATTATAGCCGTAAGTATTATATGCTATCAAGGAAGCACCTTGCAGGTTGCCTGATAGCAATTATTAGCTAAAAAAGTTTGTGATGGCAACACCCCAACCCGAAAAACGCTTACGCAAGAAAAAAAAGTCACCTAAGAAATTTAGACTAAGTTACAGTCTACTATTGCTATTTGCCATGATAGTCGTAGGTACAGTAGCCGGATTAGTGTCATACAAATTTGGTAAGCAAGCCTTAGAGGGGGTCAATCCTTCGCCTGCGGGCATAAAACTGCCAAAGGTTAGCCCCGCATCTAAGCCAAGTGATTCAACAAAATCCTCTCCTCAAAGTTCAAGCGATGCTAAAACTTCATTCTTGCTTGATGAGGAAGAAGCGATCGCTACGGTGAAAGCAAAAGTAAAGCAAGAGATCGGTGACTTAAGAAGACCCGCTTATGTCGCTAAGGCAAATGTTAGCGATCGCAAACGCCTATATACAAGAGTAGATCGCGTTTATAACTCAATGCGCGATCCTTTAATGGTTTCCGCTGATGCTGACGAGCGGATTGCTTTAAGAATTGCGGCGTTGCGACAAAAGGTTTATATCAGTAGTCGCGCTTACGATTCTAATTTTGATCGCCCTCTGGCAAATAACGCGAGTAGTTTGTCACTATTATCGACACCATTAGAGCTAAGTCCTATTCGGAGCCGATGGGAAGACCGAGATTCACGCCTACTTGACTCAAAGTATCCTAAGGCTGTGGGAGGGCAAATATTGCCCCAGACAGCAGGGCAATTTTCTATTCCTGAGCGCAGAGTACCTAGTCAGTTTGAGATAAGACCTTGATATCTTTGAGAGTTTTTGAGATCTCAAGTTGTCGCTAAAGTTGCCGTTAAGTGTATTTTGGCTCTTGCAGATAAAAAATGTCCCACCAAGTTATCTAGCTTCGACTCCGCTCAACTAAAGTTGGCTGAGCGAAGCCGAAGCCACAGGTACCTGGCAAGGCAATGCATCAAGCGGCAAAAAGCTAAGCGGAGGATCTTGCTTGGCGGTTTGAGCGGAAGGAAAACCTTTGGGTGGACAAATTACCCGTAGTAATCTCTTTTCTGATTAGTTCAGCCCTTTCACGAGATTTAGTCATGGCATTTGCACCACCAAAGGTTTCGCGTAGGGTTAAATAATTCTGAATGATGAGCGCCTCGTTATCGGCTGAGCCTTGAGCCACTTGAGCGGGCGTTAGCCCCGATCGCGAAAGCGCATCAGCAACGCAGGGAATGACATGACTGGGGCGATTGACATGATGATCGAGGAGAAGGGCAACACCAAACTCTGAGCTTAAAAGTTGGGATAGCGAAAATCCCTGCAAGGTTTGGGTAGGCGTAAAATAAAAGCGATCGAGTCTGGAAATAGCGTGGACTACCTGTACTGATTGCACGAGAGCATCCATACCCGCGATCGCAAATCGTAAAGCCCAAATTGGTTGTCGCATCAAATTTTTGTCGGATTCAGTTACCAAACGCGTCCCATTGAGAGAGAGCCAACCTGTATTACCGTCTAAAGAGCCAGTATCAACTCCAAACTGCCCAAAGTAATATTGAAATTCGGAAGGATAGCGCCTTTTTAAATTGCTCAAAAAAGCAGGTAGTTCTCCCTGTTGCCCAGCCGCTCCCAATGTCCATTGAAATATGCCAAAGCTCAAGTATTGATTGTCCCAAGTATTAATCGCATCAAGACTGCCCTCATTAGCGGCAGTGACCAACATGACATTAATTTCCGATGGACTCATCTGTACTTGTTGGAGTAAGCCAGAGCCGTAGGTAATAAAGTCACGCAGTTTAAAGATCCCTAAGCGGTAAAGCCCCAAATCTTTTGTTTTAGCAAAAACTTCTTGTTGCCCCGTATTTAGCAATTTGGCAATTACATCACTGCCAACGGTCGTAAAAGAAATAGCAATTTTATTGGGTGGATAGACTGCCTGTAGAGTATTCCTGACCATGGCAACTTCAGGACTTTGGGTAATTGGAGGGCTTGAGGTGGTGGGGATCGTCAATCGCTGCCCTATTTGCAAACTTGCAGGATTGGTAATGTTATTGATGCGAGCAATTTCTCGCCAATCACCATTGACACCTAAAAAGCGTTTGGCGATCGCCGATAGAGTATCCCCAGCTTTAACAATATATTCCTGCATAACCTCATCACAGATTGGAATTACAGATTGGAATTACAGATTGAAATTACAGATTGAAATTATAGCTATATTCACTTAAGTCAGGACATCAAACCCAATAGATAGTTGCGGCGCAAAGCGCCGCAACTATCTATTGGGTTTGATTTTTGTTCTAACATTACTGACTATAGCTATACAGATTGAAATTACAGATTGAAATTACAGATCGAATATTTCAAACTTTACTGGCTTAAAGAGCATATGGCGATCGATCGCTGAGAAAACTTTATTATTTGCCCTGTCAGAATTCAAGCAATCACAAACTAGGCGGGCGACATCAGCACGATGAATAATACCTGAAATTGTCGGATCTTCCGTAAGTACCGCATTCCCCGTTGCCGCTTCTGATTTCAGTCCCCCAGGACGAATAATCGTATAGGTTAATCCACTGTTAACTAGATGTTGTTCTGCCTTTTCTTTTTCCTTGAGAATTGCCCCTAACGCTTGTAAAACCTGTGGTGCGATCGCCACCACACTATTGCCGCTGCCGATCGATGAAACCAAAATAAACTTTTTGACTCCTCGCTTAACCGCAAGGTCAATCAAATTTTTATTGCCTTCACAGTCGGCACGTTCGCCGCGATCGCTGGGCAAGCCACCCATAGTCGTAATGACTACATCAATCTCGCCACAATTCGACATCGCTGCTTCGAGGGTCAGATTGTCTAAGGCATCGCCCAACATGACCTTGGCTCCCAAAGCCTCCAACTCCACTGCATAGGTTGGGTTGCGGAGTAGTGCCACTAAGCGTACCAGTGGGGGCTCATTTTCTAGCAGTAGTTTGGCAATTTCTCGACCAACACCACGACTAGACCCAGCTAGAAAGATATTTTGCATAGATTCCCGTAGTTTTCTATCAAAAAGCTCTGCATCGCAAAGCTTTTTGATTGGTTTTAACCTCGATTGGACGCGATTCAGCCACGATTAGCCGCGATTAGATTTTAGACTTTAGTGCGATCGGTGAAAATTTCATAACCAGTCTCGGTTACTAAAACTGTATGTTCAAACTGGGCCGAAAGTTGGTTATCAACTGTCACTGCCGTCCACTTATCCGCCAAAATCCGCACTCGCTTAGAGCCAGCATTCAAAATTGGTTCGATCGCCAAAGTCATTCCAGGACGAAATCGGACATTAGGCAACTGGTGCGTGCGGAAATTGAACACTGAAGGTTCTTCATGGAGATTGCGACCTACACCATGTCCTGTAAAATCTTCAACGATCGCAAACCCATTAGCCTTCACATGATCTTCAATTGCTCCCGCTAAATCGAGCATACAATTGCCAGGCTTCACCTGTTCGATCCCCTTATACAGAGCCTCTTCCGCAACTCTCATCAACTTAGCAGCCTTCTCGCTGACATTACCAACTGCTATGGTGATACAAGAGTCACCATGAAAGCCATTCTTAAAAGCACCAGTATCAATTTTGACAAGATCGCCCAGCTTGATTACTTTTTTCGCACTGGGTATACCATGGACGACTTCATTATTAATACTGGAACAAATGCTAGCAGGAAAGCCGCTATATCCTTTAAAGCTAGGAACTGCACCCATCTCGCGAATGCGCTTCTCAGCATGGGCATCAAGATCCATTGTGGTCAGACCAGGGGCAATAATTTCCGAAATTTCCTTGAGGACTGTAGCCACAATCCGAGATGATTCACGCATATAGTCCAACTCACGTTGAGACTTAATTTCAATGCCTTTAGTTTGCTTGGGGGTAGATTGCTTAGAAGCTTTAGGATTATCTGCACTCGGTTTAGATCGAAGTGCACTGAGAATATTCATTAATTATTTGAGGATAGTATTTACAAGGGCTAATATATTTTTAGCCTATTAAGTAACAGGATTGGTTATTTCTAGGTCAAATAGCAGAAACTGACTAAGAACGAGGTTCAACTATGACGCAATCTGGGATGCCTCCCGTACCGCCCCCTTCTTCTGGCGGCGGTGTGCCACAGCCACGTACTAACCCTGCCGCACCCGCCCAGCAGCGTGTCGCCCCTCCAAACAACCCTCAAGCACCTCCCAATCCTCAGGCCCAGGCTGCACAACAAGCTCGCGCAGCGCTAACTCCTGCGCAACTACAGCAGGCTCAAGCTGCTCAACAGGCTCGTGCAGCAGCAGCAGCCCGTCAAGCCCAGATGGCGATTCCGACAGATACACAAGTGACGAGTGTGCCACCTCCTCCTAACCCACGTCCACCAATTCGTCCAGGTCCACCTCCAAATTTGCCAGGACTAGGTGTTCCGTCGATTTTGCAGCGCAGTTCGGGACAGCCGACCCTAGCTCAAATTGTCAAAGATGCCCACGAGCAAGGATGTTCGGATATTCATGCTGGAGTTAACGAACCAGTGCGATTTCGGAGTCGGGGGTTAATGGTGACTCAGGAGCAATATCCTGTTCCCGACAAACAGACGTTTGACACTTGGCTGACCGAAATTATGGATGATAAGCAAATCCAGCAATTTCGAGACACTTTAGAGTTTGATGGTGCAACCCAGTACGAATTTGCTCGCTGTCGGATCAATATCTTTGATTCGTTGCGAGGACCAGCGATGGTATTGCGATTAATTCCCTTAAAGATTTTGTCAATCGATCAGCTTGGCTTACCAGAAGTATTCCGTGAACTTTGCTATACGCACAAAGGTTTAATCCTTGTAACGGGACCAACGGGGTCGGGTAAATCTACTACTTTGGCGGCGATGGTGGACTTCATCAATACCGAAATGCAGAAGCATTTAATTTCTATCGAAGATCCGATCGAATTTGTACATCAAAGTAAAAAAGCACTGATCAAGCAGCGGGAAGTAGGTATTCATACTCTCAAGTTTGATAATGCGCTAAAGGCAGCTTTACGTGAAGATCCCGACATCATTCTGATTGGGGAAATGCGCGATAAAGAAACTGTAAATACAGCCCTTAAAGCCGCTCAAACAGGTCACTTAGTATTTGGAACCCTGCACACGAATAGTGCTGTAAAAACCATCGAACGGATTCTGAATCTCTACGAACCAGAGCAACAGAGCCCAATGCGAATTCAGGTTGCAGAGTCATTGGTGGGAGTTATTGCCCAGTCATTGGTTCGCACTACGGATGGGAAGCGGGCGGCGGTTCATGAAATCATGATCAATACCGATGCTGTACGTGACTATATCAAGCGTGGTGAGGTGGATGAGATTGAAGCGATCATTCCTAAATGTACCTACGAAGGAATGGTGAATATGAATCAATCCCTTTATAAACTGTATGAAGATGGTCGGATTACGGAAGAAACTGCCGTTGAGAATTCTCCAAAGCCCAACGAAATGGCACAAATGCTGCGCGGTCGCATGTAGATTTGGTGCTTTTTGTTAACTTCAAAATATAGCGGTTTCCAATGATTGGGAATCTCTTAAATCCATAAAAAAGCGTACCCAAAGGGTGCGCTTTTTTATAGAATATTTGGGTATCTTCTGGATTTCTCAATTCCTTTTTTTCTTGGTTAAGTAGTTCAGCATAATTAAAAACCAAAACCAGAGAGCGTACCGCCCGCTACGCGGGCGGTACGCTCTTCTAGGTTTTAAGCTTAATTACTTTTGGTTATTAAGTAAAACATTTGTAATATGCCCTTTAAATAAATCTATTCCTAAGGCAGATTTAATTAGATATAGAATGAGAATTGTAACGGTACTGATGAGTAAACTCATGGCAATAATCAATAAGATTGCCGCGACTACATTAGCAAATTTGGTAATACCATTGACTTCATAGGATCTTTGTTGTTTGCGTCGATCTTTACCAATCATTAACACAACAAAGTAGCGGGTAAATATTACATCGATCGCAAAGCGTAGATCGATCAACTTGGGTGATGGCTGGGGGATTGCCGTATTAATTACTGATTTTAGATTAGCTTTTTCTTCTTCATCTAATTTTTCAAGAATTGGCAAAGGAATCTGATCCATATAATAATCAGCATCCCTTGAATTGTAGTTTCTTTGCATCTGGCTCATAATATTTATTTGCTAATAGTTATTTAATGCCAATTCATAAAAATTTGACAACACTTTTGTGAATTAAAAACAAGACCCAGCAAGAGTTTTCAAGGCTCAAAATGGCGTAGCCATGTTGGGATTTGGGATAAGTAGCTGGGCATAATTAAAACCCAGAATTAAAAGCTGTAGTACAAGCACAGATTGTGCTGTAGCTTTTGAGATTTTGTATTTAACTGTATCTAGCTACTTATAATTATGGTTAGTTATAATGGTGAAATTCGTTGGTAAATATGCCAGCCGATGCTCATTGCCGACCAAACAAGAATGATTAAGCCATAAATAGAGTTTTGTTTGTTTAATCCAATTCTATACATTCTGGGCTGAGCAAATGCTAATAAGAAAATCATGCTGGTGATATGTATCCAACATGATAGTAATAATAAAGCGATAGTTTGAGGGTTAATCTCTCCTAAAACAAGCGGTTTTGCCCATACAAATACTCCACCCCACAGCCATAAAGAGATCCATGCGATCGCCAAACTGATTGAAGAACTTCCCGTTTGCGCTAATCTTAAAGTAATTAGATAAGTTCCAATTAAAATAAGCAGATTAACATTATAGGCGGCTAGTATATATCCTACAACTGTATATCCTAGGAATAGAATTATGAGATAAATAATCGAACCATAGGAAATATTGCGTGGATTGATCATGTCGATAAATAATGTTGGGAATGGGGGGATGCTTTTTTGAAGTCATAATTTATCTCAGATCTAAACTATATAATATTCTGCTTGTCAAGTCGGTTAATTTGTAAATTGTATAATTATGTATAATTAAAAACAAAGAAAAAGCCTTAGTGCAATTACGGTTGCGCTAAGGCTTTTGTGGTTTTATTGTTGCTTTGGACTAGCTACATAGTTCTTTTAAAATTAGTAGATTAGGGGCTTGTGTTTTTGCAAAATATAACAAAATATAATAGTAGAAGCTCTTAATTCATTGACTTGAAAAATCATGAAAGTGAGAAAAAGAATTTAATGATGTTCTTCTCTTGCGGTTGAGTGATATCTCAGTAGCTAAGCATAATTAAAACCCAAAGCCAGAGAGCGTACCGTCCGTTACGCGGGCGGTACGCTCTCTGGCTTATCTTATAGCTGTAGCGAAAATTATGCTAATTCCCAAAATGGCAATACCATTTTGGGAATCTCAAAACCTTACTGGGGTTGTTTTTTAATTCACGAAAGTGTCGTTACACTTTCGTGAATTGGTATTAGAACTCAAGAAGAGAATGGCAGCGCTTTGCGCCGCCATTCTCTTCTCATCAAAGACCAGTGGCGTAAAGATTCTCCCATCCTCAGCTATGCCAATTCACGAAAGTGTGACAACACTTTTGTGAATTAAAAACCAAACCCAGTAAGGGTTTTCAAAGCTCAAAATGGCATAGCCATTTTGAGCTTTGGTATAAGGTTTTGAAATTCCCAAAATGGCAATGCCATTTTGGGAATTGGCATTACTTGGATTGAGAAGAAGGGACTTCAAGTTTTTGGACTGACTGCTTTTTGTAACCGAGAAACCACCATAGCTGAGCGCTAATGAGGGCAATTCCTCCAGCGCTGAGACCAATTTTAAGCAGAAGAGGCTGTTCAATTTTTTGGAATTTAGGCGATCGCGCTGAATTTTCTGCCATCATTGCCCCAAATGCTGGGAATGCGTTGGCTGTTAAGAGACAGAGGCTAATGAGCATCCCGATCAATTTTATGTTGAGCATGATTTTTAGTTTGGGTATCAGATCTTTTAAAATTTTGGTCGAAAGCGGTTTAAGCGCAAAGCGTTGGAGACTACGGAAACGGAACTAAATGCCATAGCTCCACCTGCAATAATGGGACTCAGTAACCATCCAAACCAAGGGAAGAGAATCCCTGCGGCAATGGGGATGCCTGCAACGTTATAAATAAAAGCAAAAAAGAGATTCTGCTGGATATTGCGCATAGTGGCGCAGCTGAGTTGAATCGCAGTCACGATTCCCTGTAGATTGCCAGAAATTAGGGTGATATCGCTAGCGGCGATCGCCACATCAGTGCCCGTACCAATGGCGATACCGACATCGGCTTGAGCTAAGGCGGGAGCGTCATTGATGCCATCGCCAACCATCGCCACAACTTTTCCAGTGGACTGCAATTCATGGATTTTTGCCGCTTTTTGGTCTGGACGCACTTGGGCAAATATCCGTTCGATCCCAACTTCGCGGGCGATCGCTTCGGCCGTGAGGAGATGATCCCCCGTGAGCATAACTACTTCAATGTTCATCCGCTGTAAGCTATGGATTGCCGCATGAGAAGAGGGCTTAACCCTATCGGCGATGCCAATTAATCCCCGTGCTACGCGATCGATCACAATTAAAATCACCGTTTTACCACCCATTTCCCAAGCATTTTGATATTGATGGAGCACCTCAGTATCAATTTGCAGTTCATCCATCCACAGCCTCGTGCCAACTTGAACGGTGACATTTCCAACTTTGCCTTGCACTCCACTACCAGCGATCGCCTTAAAATCAACCACATCAGGCACATCTAGCCCCTGCTGTTTCGCGTGCGCCACCACTGCTTCCGCTAGAGGATGTTCGGAGTTGCGCTCGACCGCTGCGACCAGTCTCAATAATTCACTATTATCTCCATCGATCGTCCAAACATCCGTCACTGTCGGTTTACCCTCGGTGATTGTGCCAGTCTTATCGACTAAAATCGTCTGAATTTTATGGGCAAGTTCTAAACTACCTGCATCTTTAATCAAGATGCCATGCTCGGCTCCTTTGCCAGTACCCACCATAATCGAAGTTGGTGCGGCTAGCCCCAAGGCACAAGGACAGGCAATAATTAGTACGCCAATCGCGGAAATAGTTGCCAATGTTAAATTTCCCATCACATCGAACCAAATCACGAAGGTAACGATCGCAATGGAAATCACCACAGGTACAAACCAGCCCGTTACCAGATCGGCTAATCGTTGAATTGGCGCTTTAGAGCCTTGAGCTTGTTGGACGAGGCTGACAATCTGGGCTAACACGGTATCTTTTCCCACATGACTGGCTCTCATCTGGAGGCTACCGTTTTTATTAATAGTTGCCCCGATCAAGCGATCGCCAATTTGCTTTTCGATGGGTATACTTTCACCCGTAATTATGGATTCATCTACCGTGGAACTCCCTGCGATCACTTCCCCATCGACGGGGATTTTCTCGCCAGGACGGATGAGAATGATGTCGCCGATCTGGACATTCTCAATGGGAATATCGACTTCGGTTCCATCCTTAACAACTCTAGCTGTTTTGGGCTGCAACCCGATTAACCTCCGAATAGCCTCGGAGGTTTCACTTTTGGCATGATTTTCAAATAACTTGCCCAATAAAATGAGTGTAATTACCACCACCGAAACTTCGTAGTAAACCTCAGGTTGTAGCCCTTGGACAATGAAGAAGTTAGGGTTGAAAGTGACCGTGAGAGAGTAGGAAAAAGCTGACAATGTTCCTAAAGCAATTAGGGTATCCATCGTAGCGGTGTGATTTTTAAAAGCCTTCCAAGCTCCGATGTAAAAAGAACTACCACACCAAATCTGCACGGGTAAAGTGAGACAAAGTTGGAACCAAGGTTGTGACATCCAATCAGGAATAATCGGCATATTTAATCCTGTCATCATTGGAAGCGAGCCAATTACCAAAGTCGCACTAACTACACCCCCTAGGCAAACTTTACGCATGAGGGCTTGAGATTCCCTTAAGCGTAATTTCTTGTCTATCTCCAAGGCATCAACCGAATGATCTGGCAAGAGTGCTTCGTAACCGAGATTAGCGATCGCTTTTTGAATTGTATCGATGCTAGTCTTTTTGGGGTTGTAGGCGATCGCTATTTGCGCGATCGCAAAATTAACATTGCTGCTGATTACGCCATCCATCGCACTGGTCATGGATTCGATGCTAGTGGCGCAAGAGGCGCAATGCATCCCTCGCAGTTGCATGGTCATCTTTTCCATTTTTTTCTTGATCCCTAAATTGTTAACTGGGGCTATAAAAACCGCTATAAAAATCGCTATAAAATTGGGCAAATCTCTCCAGCGATCGCTTTGGGGTGGGGTGTCCAGTCTTCTAGCAATTCACTAATCTCACTACGTAAAGTCATTAATTCTGTAATACGCCGATCTATCTCTAGGATCTGACGCTCTAGTTGCTGCTTAATCTCCGCACAAGGAGTCAAGCCACGATCATAAACCGCCAAGATCTCAGCAATTTCTTGCAGGCTCAATCCTAATTTTTGTAATCTCTTGATAAAAGCAATGCGTGCGATCGTCTCAGGGGCAAACAACCGAAACTTTCCCTCGGTACGTCCCGCAGACTTTACTAAGCCCAGTTCTTCGTAATAGCGAATTGTTTTGATTGGAACTTGACTCTTAGCCGCAACTTGACCGATTTGGAGTAATAGCTCCTGAGATGATGTAATCACCATAGTTAGGGCTTGACCTCCTAAAACCCACTCAAAATTCAAGTAAAAATTCAAGCAAAAACTCAATTAAATCTATAGCCATCCTAAATGAGTTGAGAGCAGCTTCAACTTCGCTAACTAGCTGGGCATAATTAATACCAAAACTAAAAATGGCTACACCATCTTAAAACCTAGAAGAGCGTACCGCCCGCTACGCGGGCGGTACGCTCTTCTAGGTTTGGCTTAGCTACTTATTACTTATACAATCTCTAGTCAGATGGAGAGTCAAGCTCTGGAGAAATTTAATTTTTTGATCGAGATGCAACTGGTTATGCCGATTTCCAGTCCATAAAAAAAATTTTGCGATCGCATTTGACATACAACTCAATTTGAGCGATTATAGACAAGCTGATAAATTATTTAAATTTTTTCAGTGGTTAGGGGCTATAGCGCAGTTGGTAGCGCATCTCAATGGCATTGAGAGGGCCAGCGGTTCGAATCCGCTTAGCTCCATACTAAAATAGGGAGAGCGCATTGCGTTTTCCCTATTTTCTTGTGACAAGAATTTCTATGTATCAACTAACGTCCAGTGCTTTAGCGGCGATCGCTTTTTTTGTTGTTTCGGCAACTACCCCACCCACCGTAAAGGCTCAGACCCCAGCAATTCGCGCTTATCAACCCAAAGCTACTGAGACGGCAAGAAAATCCCAAATCCAAGATCAAGTGCAAAAGGCGAATCCCAGCCGATTCGATCTCCAGAAATATCCTCTTACCGAAAGCAATGCCCCCCATTGGCAAGATTCTCTATGGGCGATCGGCGTATTAGCACCCGAAAAAGATTATGCCGTGCAAGCCTTAGAAAACATCCTACAAATGACGACAGCACCGAATCTCAGCGATCCGCAAAAAGGGATTATCGATACGGCGATGCAGGTAGGCATGGAATTATATCGAATTAAGCCTGCGGTCTATGGCAGACTGCAACAGTCTTTTTTAAACACCGTAAACTCAAGCAATGACCCCCAATGGGTTGCCCTATCCCTAGTAGCCCTAGCCAAGACAGGGCAAGATAGCCCCAATTCTTCTTCAATAGCAAAACTAAGTCTGAGGGTGCAACAACGCTTTCCCAATTGGTCACAAGATTTATACCTGAGAAATACATTACAAGCAGTTTTAGGCGATCGCCAACTCAATGAAAACACAACCCTTCCCAATCTCTCTGACCTATTAAAATGGCAAATTGCGCCGCAACAGGCTCATATGTACGTGCTCTGTCGCCCCAATCGCGATGTATTGTGTGTGGCGATTCTTAAAGATCGCAATGGTAAATTTGTCATGCAGGGCAAGCAACTATGGTCAACCCCCTTGCTACTGCAATCCCTGCGCAATCTTGACTGGTACTTCACCAATGGGCGGACTCCGCAAGGGATTTACCGTATGGAAGGGGTCTCATTACAGCCCGATGACGAGGTGTTTCACGCCTACGGACAGTTTTCGCTGGTGAATCTATTTGTCCCTTTTGAGGATGGTGTTAACGCATTCTTACCCAATCAAAAGGGTAAATTCGCAGGCAATCTCCAAGCCTATCAAGCCCTCTTACCTCCTTCGTGGCGTAAATATACCCCGATCCAGCAGACCTTTTGGGCAGGTAATGTCGGGCGATCGGAGTTTCGGATTCATGGCAGTGGCGCAGCGATCGATTTCTTCCAAAGTAAGGCGATGCTGGTCAATCCCCAAAATTTTGATTGGAATGCCTCATTGGGATGTCTTTCCGCCTTAGAAATTTATGATAAGCGTGGAATCTTGCTCGAGGCAGATATGCCGAAGATTCTGGATGCCTTAAATACCGTTGGGAAAGGCAAGGTAGATGGCTATTTAGTAGTTGTCGATATGCCTAGCACCACCAATACCCCCATCACCGTCGCCGAAATTGCCAAATATCTCAGCCCGTAGGTTATTTGAGCAAACTTTTGCACAAACCCGCGATCGCTTGATCCCCATTAAATGATATTTTGAGAAGCAGTTAGCTTTATATGCGATCGCAAAAAAAGTTAAACTCTTATAGTTTGACCTACTGCATTTTCTTGCACGTCATTTCATTGCAAATTTTTTAGATTCTAAGTTAAGAGGCTGGAGTAAACAGCAAGCATGGCAATAACCGCAGAGAAAGTATCCGTCGGGCGCATCACCAAGATCATCGGTCCTGTGGTCGATGCTGAATTCCCCAGTGGCAAAGTCCCCGAAATTTATAACGCCGTGATCGTCACGGGTCGTAACTCCGCAGGACAAGACATCAATGTCACCTGTGAAGTTCAACAATTATTAGGCGACAACCAAGTTCGTGCTGTAGCGATGAGTACCACTGACGGCATCGTTAGAGGTATGAGTGTAACCGATACAGGCGCAGCGATTTCCGTTCCTGTTGGACCTAATACATTAGGTCGAATTTTTAACGTATTGGGCGAACCTATCGATGAACTAGGCCCCGTTGTAACCGAAGAAAAATTCCCAATTCACCGCCCATCTCCTGCATTTACCGATTTAGAAACCAAACCATCCATATTTGAAACGGGTATTAAGGTAATTGACCTTCTCGCTCCTTATCGTCGTGGTGGCAAAATTGGTCTATTTGGTGGTGCTGGTGTCGGTAAAACCGTATTAATCCAAGAATTAATCAACAATATCGCCAAAAAGCACTCTGGTGTGTCGGTGTTTGGCGGTGTAGGCGAACGTACCCGCGAAGGTAATGACCTCTACCATGAAATGAAAGAGTCGGGCGTACTTCAGTACCTCGCTCTCGTTTACGGTCAAATGAACGAGCCACCTGGAGCGCGTATGCGTGTGGGCTTAACTGCTTTGACCATGGCTGAATACTTCCGCGATGTGTCCAAGCAAGACGTATTGTTGTTCATCGACAATATTTTCCGCTTCACTCAAGCTGGTTCTGAGGTATCGGCACTACTCGGTCGGATGCCATCGGCTGTAGGATATCAGCCAACTCTCGCAACAGATATGGGTGCTTTACAAGAGCGCATTACATCAACCACCGAAGGTTCGATTACCTCCGTACAAGCGGTTTATGTACCTGCGGATGACTTTACTGATCCTGCTCCTGCTGCCACATTTGCTCACCTTGATGCAACAACTGCGTTGTCTCGTGGTTTGGCTTCTAAAGGTATTTACCCCGCAGTTGATCCGCTTGATTCTTCTTCGACCATGCTGCAACCAGGTATCGTAAGTGACGAGCATTACCGCGTTGCTCGTGGTGTACAAGCAATTCTTCAGCGTTACAAAGAACTTCAAGATATCATCGCTATCTTGGGTCTAGATGAACTTTCTGAAGATGACAAATTGGCTGTTGCCCGCGCTCGTAGAATTGAGCGTTTCTTGTCTCAGCCTTTCTTCGTTGCCGAAGTATTTACAGGTTCTCCTGGTAAGTATGTCACCCTTGAAGAAAGCATCAGTGGATTCGATCGCATCCTGAAGGGTGAACTTGACGACCTCCCTGAGCAAGCTTTCTACCTCGTTGGCAACATCGAAGAAGCGATCGCTAAGGCTGAAAAGTTAAAGGCTGGTAATTAGGCATTTTGGCTATTAGCATTTAGCTGTTAGCGTTTAGCTCATGAAAAGCTAACAGCTAATAGCTAACGGCTAATAGCTAACGGCTAATAGCTAAAAAAATAACCAAATATTTTAAAAAATGACCCTAACTGTAAAAGTAATTTCCCCAGATCGGACGATTCTGGATACTGTCGCAGAGGAAGTGATTTTACCTAGTTCCACAGGGCAATTGGGTATTTTGACCGATCACGCCCCTCTGATTTCGGCGCTTGAAGTAGGTGTGTTACGTCTACGTAAAGACAAAGCTTGGTCGGCGATCGCTCTTACGGGTGGTTTTGCTGAAGTTGAAGAAAATGAAGTAACTGTGCTAGTTCGTAGTGGCGAATTAGGTAGTGAAATTAATTCTGACGAAGCTCGCAAAAAGTTGGAAGAAGCCGAGCAGGCTTTAGCTGGCATTAAGACTGAAGATAAGCAAGGTAAAATCCAAGCCGAACAAAATGTGAGAAATGCTCGCGCTAGAGTGCAAGCAACTACTCCGCTCTAATACCAAAACTAAAAATGGCTACGCCATTTTTAGTTTTGGTATTAGGCTTAGTTTTTAATTCACAAAAGTATTGTGACACTTTCGTGAATTACAGCGCTTTGCGCTCAAACCCAAACCAAGGAAATTTTTGAAAGCGTTGCTTCGCAACGCTTTCAAAAATTTCCTTGGTTTGGGTTTGAGCGCAAAGCGCTGTAATATAATTGGCGAAAGCTATACCAAACAAAGACGGAAACTGTTGCGCAGTTTATCTGCCTCAAGGTGCCTGCCGATAAACACCAATTGGTTTTTCCGAAGTTCGTCTTTTTTCCAAGGGCGATCGCGAGTTGCGTCAAACTGCATATGTACGCCTTGAAATACCAGTCGCTCCTCTGCACCCGAAAGATTAATAATTCCCTTGGAACGGAAGATATCTTGACCTTGGGTTTTTAACAGTTCGTTAATCCATTCTTGAAATTTGTATGGATTTACGGATCCTGTCTCTACAATACTCACAGAGCCGACCTCTTCATCATGGATATGGTGATGATGATCGTGATCATGCCCGTCGTGATGATCGTGATCATGCCCGTCGTGATGATCGTGATCGCCATGCTCGTGGTCATGATGATCGTGAGATGCTTCTCCTTTAGGGGTAACAAACTCAGGATTTTTTTCGAGAATACGAGTTAAATCAAAACCGCCAACGTTAATCACTTTGTTAACGCTATCTTCAACCTTATCTTGATTGAGTTGAACGCGAGAGACCTTTGCCAGAACGTTGAGATGCTTGATTTTCGCTTCCAGTTCATCCAGTTCAGCCTTAGTTACGAGATCGGTTTTATTCAAGAGAATCACATCAGCAAAGCCAATCTGTTCAAGAACTTCGCGATCGCCCCAATGCTGTTGGACATGCTTAGCATCAACTACAGTCACCACCGCATCCAGATCGACCTGACGATAAATGTCTTCATCCATAAAGAAAGTCTGAATCACAGGACCAGGATCGGCGAGACCAGTAGTTTCGATCAAGAGATGATCGAACTTATGACGGCGGCGCATGAGGTTGCCAATAATCCGAATGAGATCGCCGCGCACTGTGCAACAAATACAGCCATTATTCATTTCAAAAATTTCTTCATCAGCACCGATCACTAGTTGTTGATCGATACCGATTTCGCCGAACTCATTGACTATGACGGCAACTTTTTTGCCATGCTCTGCGGTGAGTATGTGATTGAGTAATGTCGTTTTTCCTGCACCAAGAAAGCCTGTGAGGACGGTAGCGGGAATTTTTTCAGTTGCGATCATAGCCTATATCAATTACCTGTATTACCTGTAATGCAAATCATTATACTCAATTAAAGAAGTTGCGGCTTTGGAATCTAATGGAAGAGACAGGAAGTAACCTTGCCCATAGTTGCAATTCAGAGATCGCAAGATTTGTTTTTGTGATTCTGTTTCCACTCCTTCCGCCACAACATCCATACTCAGTCCGTGGGCTAAGTTAATAATCGTGGATACCATACTATTTTTATTACTGGTTGCCAACTTTTGGACGAATGAGCGATCGATTTTCAAGGTATGGATGGGTAATTCATGCAATCGGCTAAGCGACGAATATCCCGTGCCGAAATCATCAATACAAAGCTTAATATCTAAATTCTTTAATTGTTCCAAAACAGATATTTCCGAATCAGCAAAATCTAAAAGGCAACTTTCCGTAATTTCTAGTTTCAGACAATTACTCGGCAAGCCTGATTCCTCTAAAGCCTTTTGGACATTTTGAGCGAAATCAATTTGTTTGAGCTGGATCGGTGAGATATTGACATTCATCCATAGACTGCGATCGCTAAGGCGATCGCTAAATTGTTGATGCCAAATTTTCATTTGGTGTAGAGACTGCTTCAAGATCCACAAACCCAAAGCATTAATTAAACCAATTTCCTCGGCAATCGGAATAAAGTGAATCGGAGATATCAATTTCCCCGAATAATGATTCCAGCGGACGAGGGATTCAAATCCACAGATGCGATCGGTTTGGAGACTATAAATCGGCTGATAGTACATGCAAAATTCTTCGCGTTCGATCGCTTTCCGCAGATCGTTTTCCATTTCCAATCTAGTGATCGCAGCTTCACGGGTAAGCGGATTAAAGATATCGTATCGACCTCGTCCTTTGTGCTTTGCCTGATACATGGCAATATCCGCATCCCGAAGAATATCCTCAGGCAATAGATAATCCTCGGTATTAAGAGCGATCCCAATGCTGATACTGACAAATAATTCGTAATCTTCCAGTTTAAAAGGAAGTTCTAATTCCAATTGAATTCGATCGGCAAGATCGATGACTTCATCAATACTTTCAATATCTTCAAAGAGAATCACAAATTCATCACCGCCAAATCTAGCTACGGTGGCGCGATCGCGCAGAATCGATCTCAGCCTGTGAGTAGCCTGTTTGAGCAGTTCGTCTCCGACCAAATGTCCGAGGCTATCGTTAATTACTTTAAAGCGATCGAGATCGGCAAATAAAACTGCATAACGGGATTTTGCGGTGGTTAAGTATTGCAATCTTTGCATCAGCCATGCCCGATTAGGCAGATCTGTAAGCGCATCATGACAAGCTTCGTAGGCAAGGCGCTGCTCTCTTTGTAATAGCTGCATTTGTACCTTTTGTAAATCAGCTAGAGCTTCTGACAATTCTGCGGTACGAGCTCGCACGCGATTTTCTAATTCTTGCGTAAAATCCTCCAATTGAGCATTTTTTTCTTGTATTTGTTTAGTCAAGCTACTAATTTGCAGATGAGTTTTGACTCTAGCGATGACTTCATCCCGATCAAAGGGCTTAGTGATATAGTCCACAGCACCTAACTCAAATCCCTTGACTTTATCTAACGTATCTGAAAGCGAAGTCATGAAAATGATCGGGATGTCGCAGGTTTCTATAGTATTCTTCAGGATTTGACAAGCTGTAAATCCATCCATGATGGGCATCATCACATCTAAAAAGATTAAATCGGGTTTCACGTAGATCGCCTGCTCGATCGCACTTTCCCCATCAATTGCAACTAAGACCTCCCAATTACAATCATCTAAAGTCCCAGATAAAACCTTGAGATTGTTCGGATTATCATCAACTATTAAGATCTTACTTTTAGGGTAAACTTCTGCAATCATGACCTTAAATTAACTTAAATTAACAAGATTTCACAAATATAGCTATATTCACTTAAGTCAGCACATCAAACCCAATAGAGAGTTGCGGCGCGAAGCGCCACAACTCTCTATTGGGTTTGATGATTACTAATTAGCTAGAGTTATCTCGATAGAATTTAATCAATTCTTTGATTTTTTTAATCTGAAATTCACCAGCTAATCTTTGTAATTCTTTAGCAAAGGGAACTAGGTCAAGATCCTGCTGCTCAAGCTGATTGGCTCGCTCATTAATAATATTAATATTGCCTTGCATTACTAATTCCCAAAGAGATTCAATTTCTTCTTGGGGTGGTGCAAGCATAGCAGTGTGATGGGAAACTTTAGTGTTTTCCTCAGCGTACATAGAAGGGGGAGACGCGCAGATTTCTTCGTAAATCCATTGAATTTTAAGGTGCTTAGCAATTTTCGCGAGTAAAGTATCAAAACAAATTGGCTTAGACAAGAAATCATTACCTCCAGTTTCTAAGCTTTCTGCTTCATTTTTGCTAAAAGCACTCGCAGAAGTAACGATAATCACGATATTTTGTAAATCTGGCGATCGCCGAAATTGTCTGATCATCTCAAAGCCATCCATTACAGGCATAACTAAATCGGTAATCACCAGATCTACCTTTTGCCCCAGAGCTAATGCTATGGCATCTCTACCATTGGCAGCCTCTAGGATATTAAACCCGATTTCTTCGAGCAGTTTCACCAATACGGTTCTATTTTCCCATTTATCATCAACTACAAGAATTGTTTTATTTTCCCCAGCAAATCCAACCGTTTTCCGTTGGATGAAGTTTTCATTAACTTGAGCCCAATCAATCATTTCCGTGGCTGCTTTTAAATTTAAATCGATCCAGAAGATGCTACCTTTTCCCCTCTCACTCTTGACCTGAATGGTACTACCCATGATTTCGACAATCTTTTGGCTGATTGCCAATCCCAAACCAGTGCCTTCAGCATTGACTAAAGCCCCACCCGCCTGCTCGAAGGGGAAAAAGATTTTCTCTATCTGCTCTGGGCTAATACCGATACCTGTATCTTCGATCTGGAATCTAATTTGGTGCATAATCGAGAAACTGGGGCGCTCTCGATCATCGCTATTGCCGTCGGGTGTAAGCTCTGAGTAAGGAATATTTAAGGAGATCGCATCAACTTTAAAAGTAACTCCCCCATCTTGAGTAAATTTGATTGCATTTCCTAGCAGGTTGAGCAAAACTTGGCGCAGTCGCTTATCATCAGCAAAAATCCCGATTGGTAAATTCGCTGAGGGCAAATAGGTAAAAGTAATGCCTTTTTGCATGGATCTCACTGCACAGACCTCAACCACCCCCTGTAGAAAATTTTGGAAATGAAAGTCAGTTTCGATCAACTCCATTTTTTGAGCCTCAATCTTGGACAGATCAAGAATATCGGCAATTAAATTTAGGAGATGATTGCTGCATTGTTTGATAACATTGATGCCCTCGATTTGCTTTGGCGTTAAATTGCGATCGCGTTGCAGAATTTGGACATAGCCGAGAATGCCATTCAACGGCGTTCTTAGTTCGTGGCTCATATTTGCCAAAAATTCGCTTTTCGCCTTATTGGCGGAATCGGCTTCTTCTTTTGCTTGAGACAGCTCGATCTCAGACTGTTTGCGTTCGGTAATATCCGTATGAGAGCCAATCATTCGGTTAGGCGTTCCATCTAGATCGAAAAGAGCGATCCCTCTAGCCAGCATCCAACGATAGGAGCCGTCTTTACATCGAATTCGATGCTCCGCAATATATTGGGGAATCTCCTTTGCCCAATACTTCTCAACAATAGTCATGACCTGATTACTATCATCGGGATGAATGAGATTAAGCCAAGAGTCAATATTGGGAGGAAGTTCATCCTCTCTGTAGCCCAACATCGATTTGTACCTTGCGGAAAAAAAGACCTCATTAGTTTTGCAATTCCAATCCCAGATCCCATCATTACTGCCTTCCAAGGCAAGATGCCAACGCTCTTCACTATCTTTTAACTGCTGCTCGACCAGCTTGCGACTATAGGACTCAATCGACAGCGCTACAAGATCGCCAATAGATCGCGCAAAACTCTGCTCTAGGAGAGTCCAAACTCTCGGTTGCCCCGTATGCTCCAGACTGAGCATCCCCACAATCTCGTTATTCTGCCTGAGAGGAATCTCTAAGATAGAAGCAATCCCCAATTGCAGAAGATAGGGCTCAGTTAATTCGGAGGTACGATTATCGTTAATGGCATCCTCAACGGAAACTGCCGATTCTGTATGTAACTTGCCAAGATACTTTGGGAAAGAGTTTGACGACACATCGCTTTCTACCGCATGGATTCCTGAACTTAGCAAAAACAAATCTAGGCAACTCCAACTAATACGGTCTGTGGTAGCCAACCAGACGCTACTGCGAGCAACTTTTAAGGTTTGGGCAACGACTTCAGTTAGCTTCTGGACGCTAGCCATCAGATTGCCTTGGCGCAGCGATTCGTCCTTGGCAAGATCGTTTAAAATTTGATAGTGCTGACTTAAGGTCGCAGCCTTTTCTTGCAGTTCGTTCTGAATGGCAATGCGATCGCTAATTTCCTTTGCCAATTCACTCGTTCTTTCTTCGACTTTGAGTTCGAGCGATCGCGAATAATCCTGCAACTTGGCTTGAGATTGTAGGAGTTGATACTGTATTTGATTAAAGGCTGAGGTCAGAACCCCTATTTCCTCAATCCAAGTATCAGGTGCAGGTTGGGAAAAGTTTTGTTTAGCGATCTCCACACTGGCATCGCGCAATCGAAAAATTGGGCTGACGATCCATCGGGTCGTTAGCATCCCTAGCAAACTCAAGCATATCCCCACAAGAACACATAGCCCAATGAGCGCAATAACATCTTGATGGCTTTGTGCCAAAATATCAGACTCTGGGGTAACAATAAAAACGTACCAATCGATACCCGCTTCGTCCTGATAGGGAGATATTTCAATAAATTGCCTTTCGCGCTCTATCTTACCGTTAGACTCGCGGTTGATATCCATATCAAAATTTTCAATGTCATGAATATTCCCTATTTCCCCAAAACGTCTAGACGATTCAATAATCGTGGTCTGAATAAAAGGGTTTTTGCTAGCATCAGCTTTTAGTCTTTGGATATTACCTTGGGGATCAATTGTAAATAGCAATTCTTTACTGGATGTAGCTACCAATAGTCCCGATCGCTCCACGATGAAAATTTGGCTTTTGGCACTTACACGATTGTTTTCGATAAGCTCATTAATTCTTCCCAGATTTAGACTAGCGTTGATGGTATAAAGGGGCTTGCCTTGAGCGTCAAAAATAGCTTGAGTTGCAGCAATGCCTAAATTATTACGGTCTAGAGGATAAACTTCGCTCCAGATAGCCTGTTTATTGTCCAGCTCTGGCTGATACCAAGGATGCGATCGCAGATCGTCAGATTTTTCAGTTTTAAATAAATCACCTAAATTGCCTTGAGCATCAAACCGATACCAATTTTGAGTGGAAAATTTCTCAGTAACTTTGACGGCTAACTGCTGCTCTTCTTGACTTACGACACCAACAAAATCTCCCGCACTATCTCCTAAAAATATTTCCTGCACTTGTGGAAATACAGTGAGTAGAATCTTAAATTTTTGAATGGTTTCAGTAGAGTTTTTAGTATTAAGAGAACGATCAGTTGGAACCTTAGCACTCATCTGCACAACTTGCATTGGTGGGAGTAAATAGTCAGAGATGCTGTGTTTTAGGGACAGTATGGCTTTTATTCTACTTTTGTTACTATTCTCATTAACGATCTTTTGCAAATTTTGAAATGAGAAATAACCAACAATCCCCAAAGCCACAATGACCTGAAAAATAAAAGGAAAAGTCATCAGCGAGCGAATCGAAATCCTTCTAAACCTCAGTTTTTTTTGACTATCTATATCTTCAGTCATTTTTAATCTGATGAAATGGCAACCCTTTATAGTCAAACCTATGGTCAAACACTTTTAACTTTGGCTTAACTTATTAAGATCCATAAGTTATCTTTAGTTATCTTTGATACTTAAATAATAGACCAATTTCATAATTTGAAAACTGCTCAATCTTATGGAAGAATACACCTAAAGGGCAGACTCTTCCATGGACTTTGCAGATAAGGAAGGAGTTAGGTTTAATGTCAAGTCTAGTATAAGTCTCAGTGTAAAGTTTAGTGTAAAGCCTACAAAAATCATCTTAAAATCACTATTAAAATCATTGTTACAGTCATTGTTCAAGTCATTGTTAAAATCATTCTCTAAGCTGGTTAAAGTTCGCAAATCGCCACTACATCTCGTTCTTTTAACTAAGCCCTAAACTAGTGAATTTTTACCCCCTAAAATCCTATTTACTTTTTGAGAAACTGGGATAGATCGCCAAGGCAAATGCATTTTTTGCCTTCTTCACTTTTCAGTGCTTTCTCGTTAGAAGATCGCTATATTTAAATATTTAGTAAATATTTAGCCACCACCAACAATAGTGACAATTTCTAAGCGATCGCTATTTTGGATAATTGTCTCTTCCCATAGTTGGCGATGTAAAATTTCACCATTGTATTCCACAGCAACAAGGCGAGGATTTAATCCTAAGTATTTCAGCAATTCGATCATCGTGAGGTTTGGCTCGCATATGCGATTATCACCATTGACTTGCACAGTAATCATTCTTTCGTTTTTGGTTAAGTTTTCCTACTGATTCTAAAGTTTTCAGTCCCCTCAAGTCCAAAAACAAAATTAGAAAGATTGGTTGCTATACTTCTTACTAAAAATAATATCTGTGTGTCTATGCCCCAACCTAACTCAGCAAATACGCCAGAATTACCAACGAGCAATTCTCTAAATGTCCCAGTTAATCCTGAAATTAATCCTGAAATTAATCCTGAAATCGGACTTAGCGACAATGAAGTTAGAGATCGCAAGCGGCGTGGTGATATTAATACTATTGTCTTGCGTTCCAGCCGTACCTATCAAGATATCTTCAAGGAAAACGTTTTTACCCTATTTAACGTTACCTTTGGCGTAATTTTAGTTCTGATGATGGTGCTCGGACAGATCACCGATGCTTTATTTTCAGGATTTTCAGTATTTATGAATATTCTGGTAGGGGTAGCACAGGAAATCCAAGCAAAATTGACTCTTGATAAGCTGGCTTTGCTATCGGTACAAAAGGTCAAGGTAAGACGCAATGGGGAATCACAGGAGATTCCCGTGGGCGAGTTAGTCCGTGACGATCTCATCGAGCTTAATCCTGGCGATCGCGCTCCCGTCGATGGACCAGTCCTAGTTTCGCAAAATGTGGAAATGGACGAATCGCTTCTGACAGGAGAATCCGATCCCGTTGCCAAACAGATCGATGATATTGTGCTGTCGGGTTCGTTCTGCTTGGCGGGAAGTTGTGTATTTCGAGCTGACAAGATTGGCAATGAAAGCTATGCGGTCAAATTATCCCAGTCTTCAAGGGTTTATAAGCGAGTATTTACGCCATTACAGAAAAAGATTGATACGTTAGTCGAAATTTTTATTCTCGTCCTGATTGTTGCAGCCTTTTTATATCTATCGTCTAGTCTCAATTCAGGGCGAACGATGGTAGATATCATTCGCTATGCTTCGGTAATTATTAATAGTTTTGTTCCTGCGGGATTGATTCTCTCTATTAGCGTTGCTTTTGCGATCGGCGCGGTCGAGATCAGCAAGCGTCGCACTTTAATTCAAAAAATCAATGCCGTTGATTCGATGAATAGTGTGAGGATTTTATGTACTGATAAAACGGGAACCCTCACTCAAAACAAACTCTTAGTCAAGGCAATTGTGCCCTTAGGCGATACGGATGAGGATTCATTGCGAGAGTTAATCGCCCTCTACACAAATTTAATGGGAACTCAAAATAGCAGTGCCAAGGCGATGGCATCATTTACGGATAAGCCGCGATCGCCATCTCAACTCGTTAGCGAAATTCCCTTTAGCTCTAGTCGTAAATGGGGAGCGATCGCCATTGATATTGGCACAACCATTATGGTCGGTGCGCCAGAGATCTTGTTCACCAATGTCGAAATGCAGGAGCAAGCCAAACAATATGCACGTCAGGGTTTACGAGCGATCGCTGTAGTTACAAGTGAAAACAGCATTGATGCCGAGAAGAATCCCCAACTACCCGACAATTGTCGCGAGCGGGGATTGGTTTTGCTGGAGGACAGCCTGCGTCCCGATGTAGTCGATACGATCGCCCAGTTACAAGCTCTCAATGTCAGGCTGAAAGTCATTTCAGGGGATAGTGTCGAAACCGTCGCCTCGATCGCCCGCCAAGCAGGAATCGCCGTTCCCGATGATGCCGTATTTACCCAAAAGACCCTAGAGGCTATGGACAACCAAACCTTTAGTCGAGTGGCTGCCTCTGGGGCTGTCTTTGGAAGAATCACCCCCGATATGAAACGGCGTTTGATTTCCGCCATGGTAAAACGGGGCGGCTATGTAGGAATGGTCGGTGATGGAGTCAATGATGTCCCCGCATTTAAGGAAGCTCAACTAGCGATCGCCATGAATGACGGAGCACAGATTAGTAAAGACGTTGCAGATATTGTTCTACTTGATAACAATCTATCTGCCTTACCTCAGGCTTTTGCCGCAGGGGATTCGATTAAACAAAAGATTCTGGCTTCATCGCTCCTCTATCTCACCAAAAATATTATGGTGATTCTGACCATTGCTTTTGCGGGGTTTGTACAACTTCCCTTTCCTGTAGAGCCTCGCCATATGACTGTGTTAACGATGGCAGTAGTAGGTTTGCCGACGATTTGGATCTCGTTTGGATGGTTAAAACCCAAACGTCTTGAGAACTTTCTGCGGGATGTATTGGGCTATAGCTGTATGGCTGGAATTTTTGGCGCGATCGCCATGACGACGGGGTATGTTTTGTCCTATTACATCAGTGGGTGGGCACTCCTCAAGGTTCCCTACAGCTCTGCTATGCTCAATTCCGATACTTTCCAAGATATTGCTAAGGGGCAAGCACAATGCGTCAGCACTTTTATTGGCATCTTCTTTGTGCTATTGGTGTTCTGGACGCTAACAGATATCTCCATCTGGAAAGTCCGCACGCTCTTCAAAAACCCTACTGCCACAATTCTAGGCATCGTCGCAGTGGGGTTATCTGTTGCCTTAATGTTGATATTTCCTTCTTTCTTTCAAGTGGAAATTCCCGATCAATTTGGCTGGACAATGGTAATTTTCTTACCGACCTCTAGCTATTACCTCTTAAGAATGCTGCATTCAAGCAAGCTATTGCGTAATTTACCTCGCTATCTCAGTCAGCCTTAGTTGACTAGAAGATGGAAACTATCTTTAAAACGATTTCTAAGAAATTGTGCAAATGCTATATCTTTTGAGAACCTAAAAACCATGAAATCTAAAGTCCACAAACGTCCGATCGCGATTACGATTCTCGCCACCACAATGATCGGCACGAGCATTGTGCTAATCCTTGATCGCCTATTAAACTTCTATATTTATCGCATTCTAGAAGGTGACACACCTCTAGTCGATAGTAATTCCATTAATTTACAAGTAGTTTCAGGAATTGCCTTTTTAGGGTTTGGCATAGTCCCAATTTTTTTAGCGATCGGACTATGGAATTTAAAGTCTTGGGCTAGGTTTCTCAGCATTTGTCTCTACAGTTCCGTAATGTTCCCTGCAACTGCTGCTTCTTTACATTGGATTTCACCGCCTTCAGCAACCAAGCTTTTACAAATCCCCAATGTTTTTGATGATGCGCTCAGTATCGATACAAAGGAACCAATCTCGCGATTGATGGTTTTAAATCCCTATATTGCTTTTGGCAGTGCGATCGCTCTCGCTATTTTGTTGACTCCTGCAATCGGCAATGCTTTCCGCTCTCGCTATCACCCAACTAATTCAGAAAATTAGATAAATATAACAGGCGATCGGACATAACAAATTTCAATATGTACGAGGCTTTTCACGAATATTCATGCCATACAAAAACATATGCAGAATTTCGAGAGGTGACATAGGTGGACTATGAATCATGATGTCACCATTGTTGGGATGAAGATGAAACCGTAAATCTCGTTCATCATTTCTATGATCTGGTAGATTGAGATCAATTCTTAAAAAAGAGGCTACAATCTCTCCTTCTCTTTTAGGGAATCTTATTTCAAAATCAAATCCTATGATTTGAGCAGGTCTAATTGTTTCGTCGATAGTAATAGCAAAATCAAACCAGCGACCATTGTTAAGTTTGAAATGTGGAATGTCTGGATTTCGTTTAAAATTGCGTTTAGAATCTTTACCACCACCTGTAATTTCGTAATATCCTTGTTTACCATTGCTTATCTTCAGCAACTGATGAAGCTCACTTAGATTCGTACTCAATATCTTTTCATTGCTGGCATCATTCAAACATTTAAAAATTTGTTTCCTTAATTTCTCTGCGCTTTCTATTTCCAGTAGTGTCTGGTTTAAAGAACGCTCTTGGATTTCTTTACAGATCTTTTCCCAACTATTTTTGCCTTTCAAGCAAGTCACCTCGATCGAGTAAAATTAGCCATTCCCCATATTCTGGGTCGGTTGGTAGTTGACGATTCTCAGCCAAAGCTATTATCTCTTCATTGGTTTGACCAGACCATTCTTGTAATGCAGACAAGCGTTGTTCGCATTCTTCAGAAGTAAGTATATCTGCATCTTGATCTAAATAATATATTCGTGAGCCGACAAAACTAACAAAATGAGGAGCATTACTAAACATTAAACGACTTGATTGCTCGGAAAGTACAACTAAGCCACCATTTTTATTTTTGTCTAATTGAGTTCTAAAAGTATCAAAAATCTCCCATTCGTTATTATCCCATGAGTCAAATTGATGTAGTAAGAAGTATTCTTGAGGTGATTCTTTAATACATTTAACTAGATTTCTTGACCCATATTCTCCTGAAATAGTTACTGCTTCACATTCGCTAAAAATCTCAACACTATCTTGTAACTCATCAATTGTTGATTGTATGTCATCAGGCACAGCAACCAGAACCATCCAACTATTACTATCTGGCGGGCGCAATTCAATTTTTTGCAATAACTCATCTATAGAAGAAAGTTTATCCACTAGCAAATCCATTAGTAAATTCTCTCGTATTAATTTTATTTTGAATAAATAGAACTAAAGTTGGATGAATAGCAAAACGCTGGCGAGGATATTCATATTCTAAGATATGTCCTGTAAGCATTAGTTCAAAATCTTCAGAAGTTCTAGGGAAAAATGATTTCTCAGTTGCAACTTTAATAAGAGTATCTATATTCAAATCAGTTAAACCAATTGTCTTGGAACGTTGCATAAATATAATTGCTTGCTCTGCATGTTGCTCCATAACTAGAGACGAGCCGTCCATATAAGCTTCCTCAATTGCCGCTTGGGTAAGAGACATCAAATCTCGTAAAACTCCTCCAGAATTAAATATGATCATCTCTCTTGCCCTTTGGTTAATAAGCTTTTCAGGATCTCGAACCTTAAAAATGTCTGTAAAAAGTTGTTGCGCTTCAGCATTTTTCAAAACATCTAAATATGGTAAGAAATAGAAATTTTCTGTATTTTTTACAATATTTACTCTCTCTGTGTATAGAGTTACAATAGAGCCTACAATAATTGCTCCAAATCCATATTTATTAATTTCAATTGCATCGTCAAGAACAGGTTTTACAAACATTTGAGATTCTCTTAGTCTATCTAGACTATCAAAAAGAAATACAACCTGTTTTACTGATTTCTCATTAACGAACTTGCTTACCTTGGCAAAAGCTTGTAAAACTGAACTTCGATTTTCTCGCTTCTCAGTAGTGGTAAATGCTTGAGAGCTTCCCACATTTAGCATTCCCCCTATACCTATGCCCCCTATACTTTGATTTGGTCTTGGTTGATGGTACGTAACAATTTCACTATTTCCATATAGTAATCTCTCAAATATTCTCTTGGAATCACTTATTTCAGAGGTATTGTAGCCTTGCAATGTCTTTATTAATTCAAGACCCGCGATCGCAATTAAAGCACCAGATTGCAGTTCAGAAATATCAGTAAAAAGACTAATATCAATATAAATAGCCTTAATATCTTCCAACTCATTTAAAGCTTGTTGAGTTAATAGTAATTGTGTAGTTTTACCCGATCCAATACCACCAAATAACAAATGTGCTGAAGAAGGTCGGAGAGCAATTTTACCAGTAATAACTCCTACAGGATTATTTGGCAAGTTGATATAAAATCCTCGCTCGACAGCGCGTTGAGGATTAGAAGTACCTTCAAAAGCTGACATCAGCCTGCGGAAAAATTTCAGGCGATCGGACATAACATTTTTAATGAAAGGTTAGTGTTTATATATTAACGGATTAATTGATGAACTGAAAATTATGCATTTGCTCACGATTTATGCTGCGTAGACCACAGCATAAATCGTGAATAGCTAAATAGCTATGATTCTTTCACCTTTTTTGACTAAAACTAATTCCTCAGTCGTGAAGTCTTCAAAGGCAGCCTGCTGACTGGCTAACAGCTCAACGGTCGCATCAGCAATATCATTATTCGCCGCAGCGCGATCGCGTAAACGTTGCTGCAAAACTTCCACAGGCGCAGTGCAGTGACGGATTACTACGGGGATATTTTGAGCTTGCGCGGCAGCGATCGCTTGACTACGTAAACTAATACGATCGTACTTCGCATCGAGAATGACCGTAAAGCCTTTGCTAGCTAATAGCGAACCTAATTCCGCCAATCTGGCATAGGTTTGCGCCGTCATCTCTGGCGTATAGATATCATCACTACCGCGTTCCATCAGATCGATTCCCGCAATTTGCTTGCGGATAGCATCCGATCGCAGATAAATCGCATCCTGTTCAGAGGCGATCGCCTTAGCTGTCGTACTTTTGCCAGAGCCAGATACGCCCGACATGATGATCAATTTGCCCTGTTTGGGTTGCGTATATTCCCAAGCCAATTTGTAATAGGCGGCAGCTTCCGTTTGAGCATTCGCTTTCACATCCGCAGGAATATTGGGGTCGTCGAGCAGAAATGATGTCACCTTAGCCCGCACATAGGCGCGCATACTACAATGCAGAGGTAACAGCACGGCTCCCTCATAATCGCCAGTACGTTCTAGGTAGGTATTGAGGAAGATATTGGCGAGATCTCTGCGACCGCGAAATTGCAAATCCATTAATAGGAAAGCAGCATCGTACAGTACATCGCTATTTCGGAATGGTTCATTAAACTCGATGCAATCAAAAATTTGAATTTTATCTTGATAGAGACAAATATTTTTTAAATGCACATCACCATGACATTCCCGCACTTTGCCCTTAGCAATGCGATCGCTAAATAGGTCAGTATTTTCAGCAAAGAATTTTTCGGTATAGGCGCGAGTTTGCTCAAAATATTCGGCTGTTTGTGCAATGCCAATATATTTCTCCGTAGAAGCGTAGTTATCATTGGCTACGGCTCTTACTGCTTCGGCTGTCCCAAAAGTATTGATATGCTCGTTAGTTAGAGCCTTTTGATGGAATACCGCCAATTGTTCGCCAATTTGTTTGACATGATCGGCAGTCAACCGACCTGAAGCAAACATCTCAATTAACAAATCCTCTTGCGAAAACTCTGGCATAGCGATCGCATATTCGACTGCCGTTTTTTCGCCAGAGCGATCAAAATGATATTGCCCATCTGTTTCAGCAATTGGCAAAACCGAGAGATACAGATCGGGAGCAAGGCGGCGATTGAGGCGGAGTTCCTCTTCACAGAAATATTTGCGCTTTGCCAAGGTCGAAAAATCGAGAAAGCCAAAATTCATGGGTTTCTTGACTTTATAGGCATAGTCTCCTGTCAGTAGCACAAAGGAAATATGCGTTTGCAGGAGTTGGATCGGCTCAGTAACGGGATGATCGTAAAATTCGGGCGCGAGCATTTGCTCGATAATTGGCGGTAAGGACATAGGGGAATTGGTAATTGGTGGAGTTAGTATTTGGCAATTGATTAATAGCCAATAGTTAATGGCTATTAAGTAACTGGGCATAATTAAAGAACAGAATCAAAAGCTGTAGCGCAAGCGCAGCTTGCGCTACAGCTTTTGGAATTTTATATTTAATTGCGCCTAGCTACTTAGCTAGGTGGTTTATAGCGGACTAGCCAAGTGAAAAAGAGAATAGGTAGGGAAAGAGCGACTAGACTTTCAGCCCAGAAAAAGGATAGGAAATCCGACAATCCTCCTAGGGGTGGAACTCCAGGCTGGAGATTTCGCACCGCTGGCAAAGCAAATAACATACCAGCAATGAGGGTAAACATACCAAACTCAATGGGACGGGGTTGCCAAAGCACGACCATAGACATGGTGAATATCACCAAGCCAATCAGCCACATGGCAAGCATCAAAAAGATAGAAAAGGATTTAGTAATGATCGAGCGAGATATATTTATCCGCAGAGCCTTGACTTCATCGGTAGACTGAAACTCATTCTTCGGAATATAGTCTGCATCAACGTTATAGCCTGATACTGCTCCATAGAAATTTACTAGTATGGGAATTTCTTCCTTCTCATCTTTAGGATTGGTAAAAAAGATGTAGAGGTCAGAGACATGCGAATCAAAGGGATAATCGCTAACCCTACCCTTAACTATAGAGATTGTCCCCGTTACGGAGTCGATAATGTGGTTTTTTTCAAGGGTAACTTCAGATTTACCGCTTTCAATGCCCGTAAAAAACTTTAGATCTTTGGTGAGGTAGAATTCTTTCGTTGAATAAGTTCCTTCTGGTTTAGGCGCAAATCGAAGAGTCAGTTCGCCTTTAATGGGGTCGATCGCCAATAGACTAACATCAACATCAAGACGATTTGGTATTTTATCATCGCCAAAGACCAGATCAGCCGATCGCTGAGTGCGATCGTTTTGATAGAAATAGAGAGCGCTAGAGAATGCACCGATAAAGAGGGCTAAGAATAGCAGGATAAGAATGATGCGTTTCCCTAGAAGCTTACGAGCAGTACCTTCCATAGAGTTTGAATCAGTAATTATGAATTATGGGATTGGTGATTTACTAACAAATCACTACTCAGACTACCCCACTTTGCGCTCGGTCACTAGGGTGAGGCTAGTCCATTCGCCCTTGTGATCGTAGGCACGGATCATCCGTTGGTGTAGATCTGGCTCGATGAGCCATGACAGGGATAATTGAAATGGCTGACGGTTAACGATCGCGATCGGACAGGTTATCGATGCGCCATCGGGTAAAAATAAGGTCTGGCTCGTCATTTGATCCGTCATTTGATCCGTCATTTGATCCGTCATTTGATCGGTCGATAGGAAATTGGGCATATCTCGCTCAAAGTTAAGGATGCGGGGATTATGAGCATCTCGCCTACCAGTTGAAGTAATCGTTTGCAATCCCCTATTTGTCTGCATTTGCAGGGACATGATCGCGCGATCGCCATCATATTGCCATTCCGTCGTGGTTGATATACTCTCAGGCTCGAACCAATCGGCAGCAATTACAATCGCAGAACCTTCCCATTTACCGATTAAGTCCTTTACCGTTAAAGTAGGACGTTCGGGGCTATTGATCTGGGGTAAATGCTCACGAATGAGCGTAAAGTAATTCAGGTAACTGGCTTTATCGTAGAGAGCAACTAACCGCAAACGGCGATCGCCATAAATCAAGCCTAACTCTGCTCCAAATTCACTATGGGGAGCAAATTGCAACGATCCCTGCGAAAAAGCCCCGTTCTCAAAAAAGCTGGTACTGCGGTTGAGGGTGCGATATTCCAGAACTAAGTCCTGTGGCTGTCCCCCATAAAAGCGTCGCACTACCTGACGCATGGTTTGATGGTCGGCTTGCAGTTCCAGACTGGTTTCGCTAGGAATGTCTTCTAAGATTTCGCCACTTTTGGATATGCGCGTAAAGGAACCTTGCCAACAGCCAAGATTCTGGAGCAAACATTCCCATTGCGATCGCATAATTTTTTATTTCCAAACCAACTTTTGTCTAGTGTATCAGGACTATAGAGTGGCGGCGCTTCGCGCCGCCACTCATCTTTATAGCGGCAACTATATCTTCAGGCAAGATCTTAATTTTGCAATTGTTTTAAGGGGATTTCAATGGTGAACTCAGTACCAATCCCTACTTCAGACCGAAAAGAAAGCTTGCCGCCATGATTTTCAGTAACGATCTGGTAAGCGATCGATAGTCCCAAACCCGTCCCTTTTCCAACGGGCTTAGTCGTAAAAAACAGGTCAAACAAACGGTTACGAATATCTTCAGGGATACCACTACCATTATCGGCAATTGTAACGACTAAGCGATCGCCATGGGATTGATTGTTAAGAATTTCCGTCCTAATCAAGATTGTGGATACTTTGCCATCTTTTCTCGTCCATTGTGGTTTATCGTTCACCATTTGCCACATACCATTATGCTCGGCATCCGACTCAAGCGCATCGATCGCATTGGTCAGCAAATTCATAAACACTTGGTTTAGCTGTCCTGCATAGCATTCGACTTCAGGAAGATCGCCATAGTCTCTTTTAATGAGAATCTCAGGACGACTAGGTGTAGATTTAATCCGACTTTGTAAAATCATCAAAGTGCTATCAATTCCCTCATGAATATCCACATACTTAGCCCCCGCCTCATCGCTGCGAGAGAACTTATTGAGGGACAGGACAATTCTATGAATCCGTTCTGCGCCAAGGCGAATGGAACCAATTAATTTTGTAAAGTCTTGAGCAAGAAAATCAATGTCGATCTCCTGCAACTTCGCTTGAACTGGTTCGACTGGCGTTGGATAATTTACGCGATATGCCTCCACAAGACTCAAGAGATCGGCTGTATAGGTATCGGCATAGGAGAGATTGCCATAAATAAAGTTCACAGGATTATTAATTTCATGGGCAATTCCTGCCACCAATTGTCCGAGCCCAGACATTTTTTCCGCTTGAATCAATTGCGATTGAGTACTTTTTAGCTCTTGTAACGCATATTCGAGCTTTTCAGCTTGTAGGCGATACTTTTCTTCAGAGGCACGGACGAGAGCTTCAGCAGCAAGACGTTCGGTAATATCGCGCAAACTCCACACTCGCCCCGCACGACCATCTAAAACATGTTGGGGTTGCGAATAACATTCCAGAGTGCGACCATCATCAAGCTCTACGACCTCGAAACTATTTTGGTCGCCGCGTAGCTCTTTACCAAAGTTATGTAGATACTGAGATGAGGTAATCCTTTGGGTCACATATTCAAGGATTTGGGTATCGTTATGAGATGTAAAAATGCGATCGGGAATACGCCATAGTTCGACAAATTTTTGATTGCAAATAGTAATATTGCTGCATTCATCTAAGACCAAAATGCCATCGGCAGTTGCCTCGAGAGTTGCGCCGAGGGCTGCAAAACTTTTGTTAATTTCAGCTTCTGCAACTTGGCGATCGCTAATATTTGTACAGACATAGGTCGTACCGATTACTTGACCCGATGGATTTTTAACAGGATTGACCCGAAGCGCCATGGGCACATCTTGGCGATGGCGATCGCGCATATGCAGTTCGCTCGACCAATTACCACCACGCATGACTGCCTTATGAATTATTTGAGAAGTTTCTATATCGGCAAATAAGCAGGCGAAGTTTTGATCTTCCTGCAATGCTGATAAATCATAGGCAAATAGATCGCTGAAAGCCAGATTAATGTAGATCGGCTTCCCCGTCTCATCAGTAATACAGATCGCATCATTAGCACTCTCAATCGCCGTACCAATCTTGGTAAAAGCATCTTCTAGATATCGACGTTCCTCAATTTCTTCTGCTAGCTGCTGTTTTAAGGAAGAACTCAGGGGATCGGTCAAAGCCTGACTAGCAATAATTATGCCACCGGCGGAGCCGTCATCTCCATACCAAGTCTGCACATTCCACTGAAAGGTATGAGCCGACTCACCACGAGTCATAATCTCAATTTCCCCTACATAATGCATCTGACCACCGCTTAAGCAGCGCTCCAAACCATTTTTATGGGCGATCGCCCTAGGTAAGGAATCGTAAAGATTGGTACCAATTAGTTTGAGGCGTGGGATACCAAGCATTTTGACCCAAGGCTGGCTCACCAGTATATAGTTCATATCGCGATCAAACATTGCGATCGGCACGGGACAAAATTCCACAAACCATCGCAGATACTTTTCTGCGTGGTTAGCACGGGTTAAAATTGTTCCCCACTGGGCTTTTGGGTTGGCTTTTGCCATCCGAACCTTACTTACTTGCGAATTGGACTAAATATGCATCTAGAGATTGTAGCCGCTTCCGAATTCCTAGAGTGTGCTATCTGAACCAGAATTTAGCTTTTTGTGTTAAACACTCTTTTCACCAGTGAATAAGTAGCTGGGCATAATTAATTACAAACCCAAACCCGTAAAGTTGCGCACCTACGGGGCGCAACTTTACGGGTTTGGGTAATTTATTTTGCACAAGCACTTAATTAATGGCGTGCGCGGCAAAGCCACGCCCTAATTATTCACTTTATTACGTCTATTCCTTAGGTAAGTATCTAGGGAGAGCGTACCGCCCGCTACGCGGGCGGTACGCTCTCTGCTTTTGCTACTTACTCTTATTTCAGCCAACCCAGTCCTACACCCGTTAGCAATAAAGCACCAAATATTAATCGATAGCCCACAAAGATCCAAGTTGTATGGGTTTGGAAAAACTTCAATAGCCATGCGATCGCCAAATACGAAAAAATCACCGATGACAATAGCCCGATCGCTAGCGCACCTATACTGACATCACCAAACCCTTTTTTGACAATGCTAATTAATTCGACCAAACCACCAATCGTAATCGCAGGAATACCTAATAGGAAGGAAAATCGGGTTGCTGCCACCCGATCTAAACCAAGAAACAATCCTGCGGTTAGAGTAGAACCAGATCTAGATACGCCAGGAATGATTGCCATCGCCTGTGCCAAGCCCATTAAGATGCCATCAATTACCCTTACTCTCTGAAAATGACGCTTGTCTTTGTCTTCGCGTCTTCCCAATATTTCCGCTAGAGCAAGTAAGCTAGACATCACAATTGAAGCAATCGCGATCGCCGTTAAACTGCGCAAGGGCGACTTGTCATAGTCTGGGACAAATATCTTAATTAGCAATCCCACAAACAAAATCGGGAAAGTACCTAAAACGATCGCTGTGGCTAGCTTAAATTCTTGGGATTTGTAATTTTGCGATCGCGCAGCTTGAATACTCCCCAATGTAATATTGCTAAGATCGTTCCAGAAATAGCCAACTACCGCCACAATACTGCCAAGCTGAATGACAGCATCAAAGGATAAGCCTGCGTCTTTCCACCCCAAAATTGCGGGCAATACCTTCAGATGAGCCGTACTACTAATCGGCAAAAACTCAGTTAGTCCTTGTACGATTCCCAAAACAAATGCTTGCCAATATTCCATAAAAATTTATTCCATAAAAATTCAAGCTGCCACAAATGACGTACGTAGCTGGGCGCAACTAAATATACTCCCCAAAAAATCCGCAGCGCAAGAGAAATAAGTAGTTCAGCGTAATTATAGCTGTCGCCATTAAAAAACCAGAAAAATTAAAGCCCCCACACCAAGGTTTCTAGCTTTTTAATTCTCGGCTTTGCTGTCATAATGAGTAATAAAATCAATTTCTATTTAACTCGGTATAAATATATGGATTTAAGAGTATTAGTCGTATTGGGTCCCATTGCTTTAGTTGTTGCTTGGGCAGCTTTTAATCTCGGAAAAGCGGTGATCAAGGGCGAAGCTTCCCTATTTGGCAAACAGGGCAATAACCCTTTTCAATAATTTCCGCGTAAAAGCCAAAGATTAAGAGAGGACGCAATGCGTCCTCTCTTAATCTTTGGCTTTCTTTGGGTTTATTGTTAGGGATGCACAGTCATAAGCATACATAGCGATAAAATAAACCAAGAAATAAACAAAATTAATCTTGTAAGGTAGCTAAGATATGGCGATCGGAGAATATAAGCCTGGTTTAGAAGGAGTTCCTGCCACCCAGTCCAATATAAGTTATGTTGATGGTCAAGTAGGATTGCTCGAATATCGAGGCATCCGTATTGAGGATCTCTGCAAGCATAGTAATTTCCTTGAAACCAGCTACTTACTAATCTTTGGTGAATTGCCAAAAGCTACTCAATTAGAAGAATTTGAACATGATCTTACGCATAGAAGAAGGATTAAATATCGCATTCGCGACATGATTAAGTCTTTCCCAGATAATGCCCATCCCATGGATGCTTTGCAAACGAGTGTGGCGGCTTTAGGGATGTTCTATCCTCTGGGAAATTTTCATGATGCAGAATACATTTATCAGGCTACGGTCAGGCTGCTTGCTAAAGTGCCCACGATGGTGGCAGCTTTTCATATGATGCGCCAAGGCAATGATCCCGTAATGCCCCGCGACGATCTCGATTATGCTTCCAATTTTCTTTACATGTTAAATGAGAAAGTTCCCGATCCTCTAGCGGCAAGAATTTTTGATGTATGCTTGACCCTTCATGCCGAACATACGGTTAACGCTTCCACCTTTGCAGCCTTGGTAACGGCTTCGACCTTGACCGATCCCTATGCGGTGATGACTTCGGCGATCGGTACTTTGGCAGGACCACTCCATGGAGGTGCTAACGAGCAGGTAATGATGATGCTTGAGGAAATTGGCTCCGTTGACAATGTGACCGCTTACTTGGAGCGCAAGATCGAACGCAAAGAAAAACTCATGGGTTTTGGTCATCGCATTTATAAAGTCAAAGATCCGCGCGCGATCGTACTACAGGACTTAGTGCACAAAATGTTCGACGAGTTCGGGCATGATCCTTATTATGATATTGCCCTAGAACTGGAAAAGCAGGCTTATGAAAAGCTTGCCAACAAAGGGATTCATCCAAATGTCGATTTCTATTCGGGATTGGTATACAAAAAGCTTGGTATTCCTAGTAATTTGTTTACAACTATTTTTGCGATCGCCCGTGTCCCAGGATGGCTAGCCCATTGGAAGGAACAACTCTCTGATAACCGTCTCTTCCGTCCAACACAGGTCTATACAGGTTTGCATGATGTAACCTATAAACCCATAAACGAACGATAAAAAACGAACGATAAAATCAGACAGGGCGCGTTCTACGCGCTCTTTTTGATCGCTTTGATCGCTTAGTTATTTTTTGCCGATCAGCCAATAGGTCACCATTTCCCCTCGCCCTTTGACGGTGATAGGACCTCGTGATTCCAGTAAGTAATCCCCTTTGAGACGCTGATAGGTCGCTTCGGTCACCTGAATATATCCTGGTTTACCGTGGGACTCCATCCGAGAGGCAACATTAACGGCATCGCCCCACAGATCGTAGATAAATTTCTTGATGCCAATTACTCCCGCAATGACCGCTCCCGTATTAATGCCAATGCGCAGTTCTATGGATTCACTCAGAAGACTAGATGAGTTTTGGATATAGGCTTGCATATCCAGAGCCATATCCGCGATCGCTTTAGCATGATCTGGGCGTGAAATCGGCAAACCACCCACCACCATATAGGCATCGCCAATCGTTTTGATTTTTTCTAGCCCATACTTTTCGGTCAATTGATCGAAGGCTGAGAAGATCTGATTTAGCCCCGAAACCAGTTCTAGGGGTTCCATACGCGCTGACAAGCTCGTAAAGCCGACTATATCCGCAAATAGGATTGTGGCATCCTCAAAATGCTCGGCAGGCGATTCATTCGTTTGTTTGAGGCGATCGGCGATCGAGGCTGGTAGGACGTTTAATAGCAACTGCTCGGAGCGTTCCTTTTCCTTTCGGAGTTCAGCCGTGCGTCTTTCCACTCGCGCTTCTAATTCCTCATTCGCTAAACGAAGAGATTCTTGACTTTGATAGAGCGCCGCAAAGGATTCCTTTAATTGAGCGGTCATGTGATTAAAGGAATGACTCAAGGTTGCAATTTCCACGATCGCACTACTATGAATCTGCTGTTCTAAATTGCCCTCGGCAACCTGTTCGGAGGCTTTAGCCAACTGTAATAATGGACGAGCGATCAAATGTGCCGCCCGAATACCGAGGAGAATCGAAATAATTAAAGCCCCCAAACACAAGAAGAGAGTATCCCGATTATTTTGATTAATTTGACCCATGAAGTCATTCTCAGGCACGACCACCACCGTCAGCCAATCGATACCCATTTCATCTTTAATGGGCAATACCTGAACGTAATACCAACCACCATCACTGCTTTGAAACTTGAGATTTTGGCTCCCGCTAATTGCAGCAAAACTGCCAAATTTTTCGAGTAAATGTCGCGCAGTTGCTTTGAGCATGGGATTATCACTTTGAGTTACTAAAAGCCTCTCAATTGTCCGATTATCGCCTTCACCAATCACCTTAAAAGGCTGAGCGATCGCCGAACTTGCTACCAAATTCCCCGTTCGCTCGATAATAAAGCTTTGCGCATTGGCACTAATCTGCAAATGGCTGAGGAAGTCTGTAACCTGAGTCAAGCGGACATTAATACATAAAACGCCTTGGAGATTTCCTTGGGAATCGAAGATTGGCGATACGGGGGAAATCCCCATAACTGTATTTTTACTGGAAAAAAATGGGTAGATCTCGCTCCAAGTTGTTTTTCCCGCCTGCTTCGCTGCTTTGTACCAAGGGCGATCGCGCGGATCGTATTTAGCCGATTTTAAGAACTTTTGGCGATCGCCAACACTATTTAAAGCATAGGTTTCTCTTTGAGGAATAGTTTCACTAGTAACCGTTTTTAGTTGGACAGTACCATCTTCCTGATATTCAACACCGACAAACTCTCCTTTTTCATTACCATAGGATAGATACCCCTCAAAGTTTCCTTTATGCACTATCTGCCAAAAATAGCGTTGCATTCCTTCAAAGTCTTTCAGGTTAAGATTTCCGCTTAAAACATTTGCCTTGGTTAACCATAGGGTGTTCTGAGATTTATTAAGATAACCGATCACATGCTGTTCAATTCTGGCGCTAATTTCTCCATTTAATCGGTCGGCAAGAACGTTCACAGCGTGCTGTCCATTCCGAAATGATAAGTAGCCTACTATACTTACGGCTGCAATGATTTGCAGGACAAAGGGAATTACAATGGTTGTCCGCAATCGAAATTTGGGAATAGACAATTTAACGATACTCATAAATTAGTGAGATTTTTAGTAAGATTATCGCAGTTGATTTGCAAAAAAATCGTCAGAATCACTTATCTTTTTAACGATCTAATTAACGATCTAAGTAGATAAACATAAGTAAAATTAAAACCTAGAAGAGCATACTGCCCGCTGCGCGGGCGGTATGCTCTCTTGTTTCGGTTTTTAATTATGCTGAACTACTTAATACCAATTTAAGAAATGGCTACGCCATTTCTTAAATTGAAAACCCTTACATTACTCACTCTATACTGAACTACTTGGCAGTTTTCCATTTAAATAACTCAAACCAGATGACACTGGCAATACCAGACAATAAGGCGATCGCTAAATCCTCAAAATGGAGATAGTCAAACTGGAAGAGTTGCCTCAAAAATGGAATATAGAGAATTAGTCCAAGAAATAATACACCACCGTCGATAATCCACCAGATCGCGGGATTAGGGACTCGCATCGTACTGATGATCGTTTTAGTCCATGAACGATTGGTAAGAATCATCGCAAGGTTAGAAACGATCAATGTCGTAAAGACTAAACCCCTCGCATCACATGCTCCTGCACTACAAAGTTTGACATTGGGGGCATAGTTACCTTGATAGTAGGCGATCGCATAAACCATCACTAATACAACTAAGACACTTAAGCCTTGGAAAAAAGCTATTTGTAAAGTGCGCTTATCGAAGAGCGGTTCCTTCGGGTTGCGGGGCGATCGCTGCATGATATTGGCTTCGGCGGGTTCAGCTTCAAAGGCGATCGTACAGGCGGGATCGATGATCAGATGCAAAAAGGCAATGTGAATGGGCAGAAGTACTAGGGGCCATTGCATAAAAATTGGTACTAGAGAAATGCCTGCGATCGGAATATGAACAGCGAGGGTATAGGCCATACCTTTCTTGAGATTATCGAAGATACGCCGACCGAGCTTGACCGATCCGACAATTGAGTTAAAGTCGTCATTAAGCAGAACTAGATCAGCCGATTCTCTAGCGACATCAGTACCTCTTTCGCCCATAGCGATCCCAATATGCGCGGCTTTGAGGGCAGGGGCATCATTGACACCATCACCTGTCATGGCAACAATTTCGCCGCTTTGTTTGAGCGCATTCACGATCAACAGCTTTTGTTCGGGTACAACACGGGCAAAGATATTCGTGCTACGAATGCGGGATTGTAATTGTTCTGCGGACATTTGTTCTAATTCAGAACCCGTGATGACTTCACCACCTGATAGCCCAATTTGCTTAGCAATATTTTGCGCCGTAGAGGGATAGTCACCTGTAATCATCACCACGCGAATTCCTGCTTGATAGCATTCCGCGATCGCGGGGGCAACGTTAGAACGCACTGGATCGGCTAAACCAACTAACCCAATAAATTCAAAATCAAAGTCATGCTGATCGCTTGGTAAAGAACCATCGACAGGATGGATATGGCGCAAACTGTTTGCTGAAAGCGTTCCCTTAGCCACACCTAGTACGCGCAGTCCTACCGATGCCATGATGTTAACTTGAGTTGCTAGATCGGCGATCGCTTCCGAACTAAAGTGACAGAGATCCGCGATCGCTTCGGGTGCGCCTTTAGCTGCGATTTCTTTTTCACCACCTTGACTTTCGCCACCTTGACTTTCGCCACCTTGACTTTCGCCATCTTGACTGGGTTCCCAGACACAAGACATAGCCCGCAATTCTCCCGACAAGGGATATTCACGTAAAATATCCCAATCATCATGAAGGTGTTCTGTGCCCGTAAGTAATTCTACACCCACCAATTTGAGAGCCTTTTCCATGGGATCGAAGGGATCTTTGCGACTGGCGAGAATTCCATATTCGATCAAGCGATGGAAGTCTTCGGGCAGAACTTCCCGTTCGTGCAAAGTTAGATCGTAAAAGGCGGGACATTGAGATTCCTTTTGATAGACAAATAACTGCTGCACGGTCATTTGATTGATCGTAAGCGTCCCTGTTTTATCGACGCAAAGAACTGTAGCCGATCCGAGGGTTTCCACGACGGGAATACGCCGAGTCAAAACATTTTGTTGCGAAAAGCGCCATGCGCCTAAGGCTAAAAAGATCGCTAAAACCACGGGAATTTCGTTGGGCAAAATTGCCATTCCTAAAGCTAAGCCTGCTAACACTCCATGCAACCAATCGCCCCGTGTAATTCCATAAATCACCACTGCGACAACACAAATAGCGATCGCAATGACGGTCAGTTGCTTGACCATCCGCCTTGTTTCCTTTTGGAGTTTCGAGTCTTCTTGTTTGATCGTTTGTAAAGCCTTGCCAATTTTACCCATTTCGGTCTTCGAGCCCGTGGCTTGCACTTCGACGATCGCCTGTCCTTGGACGGCTAAAGTCCCCGAATAAACGTAGGGCAAATCATCACCACCAGCGCGATTAATCGGTACGGGCTCGCCATCCTCAAGAGCAGTTTTTCTCACGGGTACTGATTCACCTGTGAGAAGAGATTCGTCAACGGTGAGATGCGTTGACCACAGCAATACGCCATCCGCAGGTATGCGATCGCCTTCCGCAATTACAATCAGATCGCTACGTACTACTTCTCGACCTGCAATTCTTTTCCGCACTCCATCGCGAATTACCAGAGCACGAGGACTAGAGAGGTCGCGTAAAGCTTCGAGGGATTTCTCGGTTTTCTGCTCTTGGTAGAGATTAATTACCACAATAAAGAAGACGAAACCTAGTAATATCAATGCTTCTTGCACATCCCCCAAAAAAAGATAAATACCACCACAACCAAGTAATAGTAAAAAGATGGGTTCACTAGTAATTTCAAGAATGATTCCCAAAATATTGCGGCGATCGCTTGATGGTAACTCGTTATATCCCTCAGCTTGCAGGCGTTGGATAACTTCCTGTTCTGATAGACCTGTTAATTCTTGGGGGTTCAGTACAGACTTCATATAGATCCTATTGTTGAAAATTAATAATTTCAATCGAGTTGCTTAGTAAGTAGCTAGGCATAAATAAACTTAAAACCGAGAAGAGCATACCGCCCGCGCAACGGGCGGTATGCTCTCTGTTTTTGGTTTTTAATTATGCCGAACTACTTAGCTGGCGTTAGTGAGAAATAGCTTTTGCAATAAAGAAAGCCGCCGCCGCCGCAATGCCACCAATTAGCACAGTTTGAACGGCACTACGGATAGGGGTAGTTCCTGTAAATCTTCCCTTGACATAGCCAAAAGCAGCAAGGGCAATATGGGTGACCACAATAGAAACTAGGAAAGCACTATTCAAATTACGCATAAATATGTAAGGAGATAGGGGGATCAGACCTCCAACCATATAAGCAATAGCGATCGTCATCGCACTTGTCAATGCACGTTTGGGATGGGGCTTTTCTAAACCCAATTCAAAACGCATCATAAAGTTCACAAAGCTGTCGGGATTTTTGATGAGTGTCTTGGCAATAACTTCGCTTTCTAGTTCAGAAATACCATAGGATTGGAAGATATCCATTACTTCTAACATTTCAACCATAGGCACTTCACTCACTTCTAAATATTCGCGTTCTAGTTCGCTTTGATAATGTTCGGCATCGGTTTTTGCCGCTAGATAGCCACCTAGTCCCATTGCAATCGAGCCTGCAACAATTTCGGCAAATCCTGCCGTAACCACGATCGCTGTTGATGCAACTGAGCCTGACAGTCCCGCTGCTAGGGCAAAAGGAACTGTCAAGCCATCTGACATGCCAATGACAATATCTCGGATGAATTCACTTGACGAGAAGTGATATTCATAGTGTGGCTTATTTTGCATCTTAATTAGAAATCAGCTAGAGAATATTTACAAAATGGGAATGTCTTTCCTTGAGATTCACCGATGAGAAAAATAGAGCTTCGACTTCACTCAACCAACGGATCCTGATAGCTAAGCGAAGTCGAAGCCTCTCTCAAATCATTTAAGCTTTAAGTAGCTAAGAAAACCTAGAAGGGCGTACCGCTCGCTACGCGGGCGGTACGCTCTCTGGTTTTGGTTTTTAATTATGCTTAACTACTTACAGTTTTATAACAGTTAGTTCAGATTTACAACCTTGCAAATCTATTAATGAGAACCATCGTCTATAGCTAACAGAAAAAGATAGAATTAATAGTTAACATAGAAGTTAAAATTCCTTGTTACACAAAGCATTTACAGTCTCAGATGGCAAAAATAATCGCTTGTAATTTTCATGGTGCACTAATTCGGCATATTCCTTTCCTTAAAAAGAAGAGGAATTATGAAGAGGAATTATGAAGAGGAATTATAAAGTAAGCATCTAAGCATAAGTAAACTGAAAACCTATAGCAACGCAAGGTTTGATTAGGGCATAAAACCCCAAAAATGAGTGGCGGAGCGTAGCTCCGCCACTCATTTTTGGGGTTTTGATTTGTCCCCACTATCTCTTACGTTGCTATGGAATAATTGTTTAAATGGCGTTAATATGGATAGCTACAAAGTTCTGATAAATTCTTTTAATGCTGGAAGTCCTGCAATCAACCATTGATGGTATCGCTGTCGGAAGCATTATTGCACTCGCGGCAGTCGGTTTAACGCTTACCTATGGCATCTTACGTCTTGCTAACTTTGCCCATGGCGACATTCTCACCCTAGGTGCATACCTAGCTTTTCTTGCCAATACCACCCTCAAGCTCGATATTTGGTTATCGATCGCTTTTGGTAGCGCTATCTCGATCGCCTTAGTGCTTATATGGGAAAAAATCCTATGGCAGCCCCTACGCGCCAAAAAAGCGACCGCAACCACCATGATGATCGTGTCAATTGGTTTAGCTCTTGTGATTCGCAATGCGATCGTTTTAATTTGGGGAGCAAAGCCTCAGAAATACAATTTACCAACTTTTTCAGCGATTAATGTATTGGGGCTAGAGATGACTCGCAATAAAATGGTGGTTATTGTGGCAGCGATCGCCATAATTGTGGGGCTGTATTACCTATTGCAAAACACCAAAATTGGGAAGGCGATGCGAGCCGTAGCGGATAATCCTGAACTTGCCAAGGTTGCAGGTATCGATGTTAACGCTGTCATTATCTGGACATGGGTAATTGCAGGAGGTATGACGGCTTTTGGTGGCAGTATGTATGGATTGATTACCAACCTACGTCCCAATATGGGTTGGTTCCTAATTTTGCCCATGTTTGCCGCCGTAATTTTGGGAGGAATTGGGAATCCCTACGGAGCGATCGCAGGAGCCTTAATTGTGGGGATTTCCCAAGAGGTGGCAACTACCTGTCCTGCGGCTTTAGGAGAGTTGCAAAAATACTGTATCGGGACTGACTATAAACTAGGTGTAGGTTTGGTAATTATGATTTTGGTATTGCTCTTTAAACCCCAAGGTTTATTCAAAGGCACGATTTAATCAAACCTACAGCAATTACCGATCAAACAAACCAAGGAAATTTTTGAAAGCGTTGCGAAGCAACGCTTTCAAAAATTTCCTTGGTTTGGATTTGAGCGCAAAGCACTGTAAATCCCCAAGCATGGGAAAAAGTACGGGAAAAAATTGGTAAGTATTTCAGCATAATTAAAAAACAAAAACAAAGAGCGTACCGCCCGCTATGCGAGCGGTACGCTCTCTTTAATCGCCCAAAGCCACTTTCATCCAGACTGCCACTCTAACTTATAAGAGGTCTAATATGATTATGATCGAGAATGCTCGTGAGTTTCTTTCTCAGATTGAGAATTATCCGATCGCATCAAGACTAGAAAAACAGATAGCAAATGGCAATCGCGCTTTGTTTATTCTCCATGACCAATTGAATCTTGCTGTTTTTCCTAGAGAGTTACTTGATTGCAAGCCAATCCTAATCTTTGTCGAATCTCTAGCCTATGCGATCGCCATCCCGCATCACAAACAGAAATTGGTTTATATGTTGAGCGCTCAGCGACACTTTGCAATTAGTTGCCATCAGAAGGGTTTTTCCATTGTCAGTCTATTTACCGAAGGGGCTTATGCCGATGCTTTAGAAGAATTCCTCACCCGCTATCCCCATATAGAATTAACCTATATGCAGCCTTCTGAATGGAATACGCGATCGCAAATGGCAAAGTTAGCAAATATATTTGGCAAGCGCATTAAAGCTTTACCCAATCAATTTTTCATTGCCGATATTGAGAAATTTAAACCTAAAATCAAAAAAGGTTATCGCTTAGAAACTTTTTATCGAGAATTACGAAAACAGACAGGCTATCTGATGCAAGAAGGTAAACCCATTGGCGGTAATTGGAACTACGACAAAGAGAACCGCAAGGCATTACCTAAACAAATAATAGTTCCAGAGATCCCAGAAATTAAACCCGATCTCATTACTCAGGAAGTAATTGCACTAGTCCAAAAATATCTACCCCATACATTTGGGAAGTTAGATAAATTTATTTATGCTGTCACCCGCGATCGCGCCCTAGAGCTAGCTCAATTATTTGTCGAAACCCGCTTATCCAGATTTGGGGCTTACGAAGATGCAATCAAGGTAGGCGAACCATTTCTATTTCATTCGGTGTTATCGATATATCTAAATAATGGATTGCTCTTACCAAGGGAGATTTGTGAAATGGCGATCGCTGCCTATGAAAAAGAATTGGCTCCTCTGAATTCCGTTGAAGGATTTGTCCGCCAGATCCTCGGATGGCGGGAGTATATTCGCGTTTATTATGAAGCAAAAATGCCAGATGTCCGCGAGAGTAACTATTTTGGATTTGATAACAATCTACCCCAGTTATATTGGGATGCAAATACAGATCTGCTATGTCTCAAAGATGCGATCACTCAAGTTTTAAATTATGGCTATTCCCATCACATTCAACGTTTAATGGTTTTAAGCAATTTCAGCAATCTCGTCAACACTGATCCTCGCCATCTAAACCACTGGTTTTGGCTAGCCTATGTGGATGCCTATGAATGGGTTGAACTACCGAATGTACTAGGAATGTCTACCTTTGCGGATGGAGGCATATTAGCATCTAAGCCCTATGTCTCCGCTGGCAACTATATCAATAAAATGAGCAACTGTTGCGCACAGTGCAAATACAATGTGAAGGAAAAAACGGGCGAAACTGCTTGTCCATTTAACTATTTATATTGGCACTTTGTCGATAAGCATCGTGAAAGCTTTACTGATAATGGAAGAGTTTCACTCATGGTTAACGCCTATGATAAAAAGACAGAAAATGAAAAGCAAGAAATTCATCTATTTGCAACCAAGTTTATTAATGAAATAAAGTAAAGCCTTTTGTGTAATTAAATAGCAACGTAAGAGATAGCTGGGACAAATCAAAACCCCAGATATGAGTGGCGGCGCAAAGCGCCGCCACTCATATCTGGTAAGCAAACCTTACGTTGCTATAAAATCTAATATCAGGAGTAAATACTGCTGTAAACTCTAAATCTTAGCAGCAGCAATCAGTTCCGCGATCGCTTATACCAATTCACTGAAGTGAGCCAACACTTCAATGAATTAAAAAGCAAACCCAGTAAGATTTTGAGATTCCCAAAATGACAACGCCATTTTGGGAATTGTTATTATTCAATAATGCAGATAATTCCATTATTCGTAAAAGTGAGGAATCAGAAATAATGTCCCACCAAGAGCTTATCGTTATCATGACTAGCCTTCCCGATTTAAATCTTAGCCATAACATTGCCCAGATTCTTGTTGAAGAGAAACTCGCTGCTTGCGTTCAAGTGGTGCCTAGTATGATTTCCACCTACCTTTGGGATGGCAAAACCTGCCAAGAATCAGAGCATCTAGTTTTAATCAAAACCATAGCAAGCAAATATGAATCACTGGCAGCTAGGTTAAGCACTCTACATCCCTATGAAGTACCAGAAATTATTGCCATCCCAGCGATCGCTGTTGAGCAGAATTACTTGCTCTGGGCAAAATCTAATTTGGTGTAAATCAGGCACTGGATAGTTAAAGCGCGATCGACATGACATATTTGTGTCTCTTTTGTCGGCATGAAATGGGCATTTCAGCACCTATCACCGCTTAGCTAACTAATGCCCGAAGCTATAGGAATCTTGAATCAATAAGTCGCATGAACTCTAACTGAATTCTCTGAAATACAAGCATATCCTTTGAATAGATTTTGGCATATCCTATAGCATTAGGAGCAAGCTTGGGATTATCTGGATTATCATTATAAATTACAATTTCAAATTCTGTTGAATTTGATGGGTTATTACTATCAGGTTGATTATTCAATGGTTCACGGTCAATAATAGTTCCTTCGTATATTCTATGCTTTGCTTGATCGGGGCGGAATTGAACTTTTGCATTCATTTCGACAAGTTCAGGATCGCGATGATCGACTTTGACTTTTGCCAATAACTTGTCAGTGTTAGCAATTTCCATAATTAGCTTGGAAGAAGGAATCTCCTGACCGATCAGTACATCAAGTTCAATATTGTCCTTAGAATATACAATGCCATCTCGATCAGACCTTATTATCAAGGCTTTCTGCTGAGCTTCAAGTTTTTTTAATTGATCTTTGAAACTATCAATATCCTCTGTTAGTCTAATAGCTTCTAGATTTGCAATGTAGATCAATTGTGCATCTTCAGCATCACTCATCTTAATTTCAGAATTAGATTGAGCCCTTTGGCTTTGATCGTTCAGTCGATTTTTTGAATATAGTATCTCTGCTTCTTTATTAAGAAAGGCACTTTTTAGTTTTGTATAGGCAGTTTCAGCTTCATATAAATATATTTGTGGAATTACTCCCTTTTCCACAGATCTTAATTGATTTAGCTTTCTCTCCGCAACCTCCATTTCTTGTTGTAAGCCATTTCTCTCTGTTAAGAGTTTATCAAGTTCACTCTGAGCTATTTTCCCTGATTGGCTATCCAGACGGATCGCTTCATCTATTGCTGAGAGACTTTCAGCTTTCTTTTTTTCTAAGTTTGCCTTAGCAATGGCTACGTCAATGTTATTTTTTAGTAATGACTTCTCAGCTAAATACAACTTTTCTCTAGTTGCAGATATTTTGTCCTCAATATTACTACAAAATAATTCTACTAATTTATCTCCCTTAGCCACTTTACTCCCAAGTTTAACTCTTTTAGGTATGTCTTTGACAATGCAAGGTACTGCTTGATTGGTATAAACAAACTGGCGTAGTTCTGGTAGGGTTTTTAGTTCTACTTTACCGCCAACTTGGTGAGTGACAGGTAAAAACATTGCCCCACCAAGCAATGCTAATGAGACACAAAGAATAGGAAACTTCCGTTTTTTAGTGGGTAGAAATTGAGGAGTATCAATAGATGGAGGGGAAGTCGAAGTTACCATAGGCTTATTAGAATGTGATTCAGCCGAGTTAGAAGAGTTATTCATAAATTTAAAGTTAGGTGTTGGTACAAAAAAGTAGATTAGCCAGAGAATAAAAAGAGTAAACGCGATCGCAGGTATATTGAGCCCTGTCCAGCTTACAATTGTCCAAATTAGGAAGGTGAAGACGAATAATATATATACGAGACTTAAGGGAGCATATATTGCTAATACCCAACGTACATAATTATCTTCTTCGTCAATCGGTTTGCGTTTTAACAATTGTAGATAGAATAAACGCGATCGGCTTCGGAGATTATTAATTCCTGTGATTGCTACTGCTAAGTGGTAACCATCAAAGCCGCCAGATAAAGGATTTAAATTGATAGCAAGGGTAACTAGCCCTGTGACCATCAGCAAATATGCGATTGTATTAATTTCTGCACTTGGATCGCTAATGTTCCATACAAACAGCCCGATCGCTGCCATGAAAACTTGACAGATTATACCTGCACCAACGACCAAGACTTGTTGATGTCTTCTTAACGGATATGAATCACTAGTATTGGTATAACAGGCAGGAATAAGCAACATGAGAAAAATACCCATCTCTGGCACAATGCCTTTGTAATGTTTGAGGGTAAAAGCATGAGCGAGTTCATGGAGAGAAACAACAAGGCATGTGAGCAATGCAAAGGGAATAATGACTCCATGTCCCTGAGCCAAAACTAATTTTCCTGTTTTGAGGATGCTGGCATGGCGATCGATTGCAATAATTGTCGCAAATACCAGTAAAGATAGAAGAATATAGCCTGTAGTGCGCGTCCAGATCCATTCTAAATATTTGACATTATTACTCAGCCAAGTATCTGGATTGATTAAAGAAAATCTTATGTAAAGTAGATCTAGGGGTGTCCATTTACGTTTAGGGGGCTTAGGTGGTTTTGTCCCAACCAACATTCCTGTTTGGTGTAAATGTTGAATGACACTAGCAACTTCTGTTCGAGTCAGCTCATATTTTTCGGCGATCGCGGGAACAATCGCTACTAAAGGCAAGGGCAAATTGAGAGTATCTATATCATCAATAATTGATTTATTAAAATCATCTTCAACTTCAATATAGGTAAGATCTTCGGGATTGCGAAGAATCCAGAAAGTAGGATGCTGAACCCAATGCACAGACGACTTCAATCTTGTCTCGGATATTGAAGACATAGGAAGTAAAGATATTAAAAGATCAATTTTTTAAAGTTTACACCATTTATTTCCAATTTGTTCTTAAATAAATTGCTAAGAAATATCAGTCAGATAATTTAAAGCGGCAAATCTTGCATATTAAGGTAGCGAATCAAGATTTTAATTGTTGACTTAAATCATTTTTTGAAGATCAAACTTAAAATTAAAACTACCTAAAAAGCTTTCTGAATAAAGATTAAAGCTATTAATAACAATGTAATATTCTACTCTTTAACTCAATTTTTTTTCAAAACTTACAATTTATATAAACCCAAAAAAATACTATTTATCAACTCTTTATAACTTTATGATAACCTTTTTATAACTTTTTTTGGCTTTCATGCTTGCCAACTTCTTGGAAATCATTTTATATTTATCAGCAATTATCCCGAAGCATAAAAATCCTAGGCACATGAGTTCTAATAATTTGCAGTCAAACTCTAGGAAAAAATCTTGATAACTCTGGAAAGTCTAGAAAATCAAAGATTAAGATAAGAATATTAGAACCACGTCTCACGCCCAGTGGTCTGTTTGATTCGGGAGATTTGCAAGTTCCAGTTTTGACTGATTTGTTGACTGACCATCATGTTGGAAATAGTTTAGATACAAGTCACGATCTCTCACATCCAACTGATGTTGTAAATGTTCCAAATACTACACTAGTTGAAACTCCTGTTCATACAGAAGTTGTTCCTCTAGTCGAGACTGTCCAAATATTGTCAGCGATCGCTCCACCTACCGCTCTAGTTGCCAATT
>NZ_ALWB01000003.1 GCF_000332215.1 Pseudanabaena biceps PCC 7429 | reverse complement strand
GCCGTTGATGGTTTGCTGATTTCCCTCATTTTTGCTATGGCTATTGCTGGCTAACTCAATGCCTATTTTCTCCCTTTTGTCAATGCGTAACTTCTAGAGACAATAAAACTTGGCGATCGCCGTTTTTTCGAGATCCAGTAAATCTTGATACGACTGAGACTCATTTGAGATTAAATTTTTCTGTTCGGCGGGAGATAGGATTTTTGCCCTAGAGACAGCTTGGTAACGCTCCTGCCTCGTTTGAGCTAGCGCCTCCTTAATCGACTTCCCAGAATCATCATTACCGATCGTCACGACCGTAACTTGATTGCCCTCAAACACAAGGCGTTCGAGCAAATAGTCTCGCAAAGCCCACATCGCTGCATTGGTTCTCGCCTCCACACTCGCCCAAAGGTCAATGTGCGGATTGTCCAAAGAAACACTATCTACTGGCAAATTAAAATCGCCTAAGCCCGCCCGAATGAGGCTCACCTCCCGATCCCAGCGATTCCTGAGAGTATTTTTGAGATGCATCGGCGAAGAAGACCGATCAATTTTGCAGAAATTAATCCCACGTTCGGCACACCAAACAGTACGCGGGACATTATCCCTAACCCGAGACAAAGCCTGACTCGCATCCGCATCGGTAACCGTACCATAGAACAAACCATAGACCTTATGAAAGCGCTTGACCTCAATCGAAACACCCGTACTCATTGAAGGCGTGGCAATGATCACATCGTAGTTGAACACCCGCTTATTGATATTGCTCATAAAATCCGTTTCATGGCGACCGCCACTGGTATCAGAATTAAAAAGCAAGACCCTAATCTTGGGACGAATCGCCCTAATTTTCTCAACCAACTTAGCGATCGCCTTACTACTAGACTTGCTATCCGTCGCCACAAAAACCCGATTGCCTTTGGTCACATCCGCTAGTAATTCCTGAATAATCGGCACATCGTTATTTGCCACAATGAACCGAGCGGGATAGCCTTCGGGTTGAAATTCGTTCTTAATCAAAAAGACATCAGAACCGTCCCCACGCAAAGCTTGGAGATAGTTCAAACTAATATCGGAGAGATCGGCATCGGCAACAATTACCCGTCTGGCGACTTTTACTAAAATATGCAAACGGGCAAGCAGCGCAGAACGTTTTCCATCCTTATTACAGGTCGAACCTGAAATCAAATGTCGGAGTACTTGCTCCACCTCATCAATGACGAGATCGCAATCCACAAACTGACGGGGATCGAAAGCAAGCAAGCTATCGACACAGGCTCCAACACGAGCAGAATAAGCCGAATCCGTAATAAACTGTCCATCAGCCATATCGAGATCGCCTTTGAAATCCGCATTCATCACCTTACATAGATTGCGAACCAAACTGACTCGATGACCGAGCAAAGCCAACTTATCTGTCCCCGCCACGATCGCTGCAATTGCTTTAGTTTTCCCAGTCCCCTTAGCCGATTGCAGCGCCACAATCCCAGTTTTGGGAATGTAATCGGGGATTTCATATCGATCTAATTGAAATAAAACGTCCATGGATAGATTTCTAGAAGGCTTAAACGTAAGCTGGCTATCTTGCTGATGCTCCCAAGCATAGGTATTGAGAGAAATAGCATTCGCATATACCTGATGAAAAGCATCAATACCGCGCTCAACGATAAAATCATCAACCCCAGTTTTATCAGTACCTTCTAGCAAAGGCAGCTCGAGTACTTTGACGAGACAATCAGCATCCGCAAATAGCTTGCCAGTCTTGACCGTAGCAAGAAAGACATCATGCTTAGTTTTCTCCTTAGTTTCGGCATCAAAGCAGAAGCAGACCTGCCGCTTGGGAGTAGCAAACTTAGCCAGATAGGTTTGCAAAGCCAACTTGCCATCTGCCCCTTGTATCCGCCCCATCGTAATCCCACTCAAAGCGATCGCCACATAACCCTGAGACAACAAGCAGCAAGCCTTTTTCATACCCTCACAGATGAAGATCGGAATTTGAGGATTAGCAGCTACCCAAGACCAAAAATTAACAGAATCAGGTAAAGCCGAGAAATCAACCACCAGACCATAGCGATCGGCTACCTTTTGCCAAATTGCCTGAGTAACTACCGCAAAACCACCGACCTGTCCGCGTTTAGCAGGATTCTCATACTTGCGGGGTTTCCCCTTTTTATGATCGATTAGAGGATTGCTAAGCTTGACTTGGAATACTTCAGACTGGTCGCGCATGGGATTCCAAGAATGAATGAGCGCTCCAAACAGCTCTGGACGCTGTTGTTTACCAGACTGCCAGACAGTACGCCACTTAGCAGGACACCAATTTAGAGCCTCATGGATGGGGTAGCTGACTTCACCCCCACTTTCAATAATTTCATCTGCTATAATTTCCACGTTAGCGGTAAAGAGTTCGGGCTCTACAGCGCTGCCATCAACCCATTCACGGTAAACTAAATCAGAGAAAGAATGCAGATCTAAAGTTGTTGATTTCATCTTTAATGTTAAATAAAAAAACTACAGTTTTGGTACAAAACGTTAAATCTAACGTTTTATGACATAAGAAATCGGCTCGGCTGCAACACCCGATAGGAGGATAATTTCAAAATGTAGGTGAGAATCTGTGTTGTTTCAGGCGAAATTAATTTAATAAAGCATAGTAGAAAAAACTAATTTTTGGGAATACTTTTATTAAATTCTACCCTTTTATATATATTTTCGACATATAGATATCGTAAACCATCAAAAATGCCCCTGAATATTGAGAGCTAGTCCATGGAAAATCAAAAAGCAGACAAGGAGAAAAGCCCAAAAGCAAAGACTTCAAAGGCAAGAATTCCTAGAGTTATGCCCGATGTATCGGAGTATATCAAGCTGTACAAAGAACAAAACTACCCGATTCGGGATATTGCAACCCACTATCAGGTATCGGTTTCGACGGTATATCACGCGATGGTCGCATCAGGGTTTAGTGAATTTAGACCCAAACATGCCCGTATGAGCCATACGAGGATGTCAAAAGAAGAACAGGCGATCGCTCTATATCAATCAGGCTTAACAAGGACAGCCGTAGTTCAAAAGCTCAATATCTCAGCTAGGACCCTCAACAAAGTCCTAGAAAAGCATGGCATCACCATCCGTCGAGGGATTGATTTAGTCACCTCCGCCAACCGCGCCGCCCAGTTCCACAAAGCCTATAACGATCACCAACTAAGCCTAAGAGAAACCGCAGAGCTATTTGGAGTCTCCCACCCGATTATCCTGCGGGAGCTAAAGCGCAATGGCTACCCAATTAGGCAAAGCGTAGACTCCAAAAATCGTCCCACCTTTAAGCTAAAACACAAGCTAGGAGGCATCGCAGGCTTACCCACACCAAAGCTAACACCCAAACAAAAAGAACGCCGTCAGATCTTGATAAGGATCAGGCAGAAACGCGAAGACGACCAAAAGCTCAAGCGACTCAAGAACTACAACCGCGCCAAAGAATATTGGCAACTGGTAAATGAAGGCGGATTGGACTTTGAGGAAGTGGGTAAGCTATTTAACCTGTCAGGCAAAACCATCGAAAGAGTCATTGTCCGAGCGGGAATCGACATTTCTGCAATCGCCCTCAGAGAAAAAGCCGCCGCCTTCAAAGAAGAACAAGCACTCGCCCAGAAATACTGGGAGTTGTATAGCAAACCGATGAGCCTAGAAGAGGTGGGAGAAGCCTTCGGGCTCAGCGATTCCACGATTCGAGCCACGTTACTGAGACATGGATATGAGATCAGGAAGCGAGGTCGAATCGAAAACAGCGATCGCAATCGGCTGAAGCCAAGGTCACCAAAATCCAAAAAAATTAAGCAGCAAGCCGTCATCCCATCCGAAAATATGGAAGCAACGGGACAAGCCTTAGATCTACTGATTTCAAATACAAAAGTTAAGTAGTCCGCGACAGGGCTCATTTTTAGGGTAAATATTACTAACTTTTAGAAATAAATTAATCAATTTATTAGCTATAGTGTTTTTTTCGACTAGCGATCTGCGGAACAAAATTAACGCTGATCTTCATATACTGTCTAGGTTTCAGGTTCATACCCCGAAATTACAAACTTTCAGTTGATTTTAAAAACACAATAACCAAGGAATTGGCTATTGTGTTTTTTTCGATTAAAAATCGATGCAGTCAAAATCAATACCGATATTCCCAAATCTTCATATACTGTCTAGGTTTCAGCCCCATACCTGCAAAACCCGATCGTTAATCAAAAAAACACAATAACCAAGGAATTGGCTATTGTGTTTTTTCGATTAATGATAGTCGCAATCAAAATCCACGTCGATATTCCCGATCTTCATAGACCCTCTGGCTTTCAGGCAATACCCAAAGAGCGCATAAACCTTTAGTAACGTACTTACCCTTGAGAATAATCAAAGCATCCTTAAGATTTTGTTGGTCTTGCAGACAGGTTTTTAAAATGTCTCGATTCCAGTCCACGAGATTCCTTGCTAGCTTGCCATCATCACTCGCTAACCAATCCAAATCCTTGACTGATTGGGGATTGAGGTTAGCTTGAGGAGACAGTACTTTAGCGATCGCCAAGCCCGAAACCAGCCCTGCCGCTAAGCCAATCATCAGCATCCCCGCACAGAAACCAATGAAGGGCAAGCTAATCGCTCGCCAATAACCTTGGGATTCCTGATGCTGCTTATTTTTGATGATATTCGCGATCGCCTGACTAATCGCCACCTCCTGTTCTTTCACCGCAGTCTCGCGCAGAGTCGCCAGAAAGTCACGGAACTTCTGGATACCAACATCGAAGCCCTTAGCTAACGCACTTTGGAGCAGGTTGGGTGCAGTGGCAACCGTAGCTGCAACCTGAGCATTGGACAGAAAAATCGCAATGTAAGGATCGTTCTGGGGAATGCCCGACTTAGCTACAATCTCGTAAATTTTGGCTTTGACCGTGGGGTCGTAATCGTGGATGGCAATATCCAGATAGGTTTTGGGTTGAGGATCGCTATTCATACTAGGATTTTGCTTCTTTTTTCTGGACGTTTTGAGGCAAGAGATTCGTGGACTCGAAGGCTTTGTAAGCATCTCTGAGGAAGGTTTTGATCTGGTTCCTGCCAATGATGCCAAATTCGGAGTAGTTAGAAGCCTCCTCAAAAGTTAGGCGTTTAGCATTGATTTCAATGCGTCTGCCATCTCCCAACTTTGGAAAATCAATCACGGCTACACCATATTCGGCGATCGCTTTCTGGATTGCTTCATGCTCATGGAAATAGCCCCATTCATCACAGCGACCCCAGTTTTTGATAAACACATGGGTGATGTAGCCTTGGTAATGTTCCAGAGACTCGATGAATAGCTCGATTGAGTCACTTTCACCATCACTGACGAACCACTTGATGAAAGACACTCCATGCTCTTTGCCCAAGTCTAGTAAGCCTTTGGTGTTAATCCATTGGGATACAGCGCGATGGGCTTGAGCGGGTAAATTGACGACGACAGTTTTCTTGAGCGCATAGTCAAAAATAGAATCAGGGACATCCGCCATTTTTTCATTTTCAGAGAAAAAAGCAGCTTTACTGTCTTTGTAAATATTGAGAACAGTGGGATTACTACGATCCGCTTCAATGCCAGCCAAAGGGATGGCTCGATCCTTGAGGTATTGGAGCATGGTTCGAGCAACCCAGCTTTTACCCACGCCACCTTTTTCACCATCGATCAGGTTAATAATTGCCATAAGGTTACCTCCTAGTAACGATTGTAGTGTTTCAAGATTTTCTGTTGTGCTAAGTAGTCATCATCGTCGTCATCGTCTATAGGGACAGACTTAGGAACGATACTTTTGGGCTTGCCAGACTCAACCTGAGTAGTCTGTTTTAGATCCGAATTCGTTCTGCTAGATACAGTCCGATCGTCTCTAGTCACGTCAGTAACATTCTGACTGATAGGTGCTGAAATAGGATGCGAATCCGACAACTTTGCGGGTTCAGACGGCAAAACTGACAGCGCAGGAGCGCCCAAGGCTTTTGCGGCTTTAGTAGCATCGCGTTTGGCTTTTGCCGCCGCCTTTTTATTTTCCACATCGATCTTCTGTAAATACTTTCGTACTGTCTCACCAGAGATAGCAATGTGTAGTTCGCTTGTCAGTTTGTTGCTGACTTCTTCAAAGGTGTATCCCAAAGCGATTAAAGATCTAATCCCACTTTCCAAGGTTCGGATGATATCGAGTTTGGTTTTGGGGTTGGTTTTCTTCTGGGGTTCATTGACCCATCGCTCTGATAAAGCTACCAGTTTATCCGTATCTAAGTCCGCTAACGATGAACGAGAGGGATCTTCAGTCATTTTTTTAGCTGTTGTTTAGTGGATGTAAATTCCTAAACTGTTGTCAAAAAATCCCTCGACATGGAAATCTTTGACCCAGATTAATTTCTATATTGGTTTTAATACCTCCCAGTTTATTGCTTTTTTCAATCATAACCATTGCGAAAGAATATTAGGTTGCTTTGCTTGATGATATTTTTACAATTTGTTAACGACCGCGTAATTCCTGTCAATGTCTAGCATCTCAGAGTTTAGTTTGCTAAGAAAGTATTAAGTCAATTCTTGTCTTAGATTATTTTTATACTCAGACCATAACTTCTATGTCTTAAGTATTATTTTTTAAGTGACAATTCTATGCCAATTGAGTGACAATTCTGTACGGTTTGTTTACCAAAACTGTACCTTTTATCGTTCCAAAATGATTCCAAAGTTGTACTAAAATGATTCCAAAGTTGTACGGATCGATGACGCAGCTACAACGATTTTGCGTCGTTTGATGGGTATGCGTCGCGTGTAGCAAGCTATGTTGCTTGTCGGACAAGAAATCGCGCTATCGCTTGATTTTTGTTCGACGGCAACATTACGCTTGCCAAAGGGGAGTACCCCCTTTGGAATCCCCCCAAGCCAAATGATAAAAAGCAAAGAAATTCAAAAAAACAAACTAAATCCAGAATTAATCCTTTAAAATTTAAGAGTGTGTAGGAAAAGATTAACTGTAAGAGTAACTGATAGCTGCGGCTTATCAGTTTGTTTGTGATTTGTATCTATTTTCGACAACAATTAAGCAGGATAAACTTTAGGAGTAATAGCAATGACTTTATCCGTTAAGCTGACAGTGCGAATGACTGAAGATGCGAAAGCTTCATTAGACAAGAAGGCAAGTAAACTGAAGGTCAAGCCAAGTGAATTTGTTCGATTTGCAACTGATAATTACGATCCACAGACACTACCAGTTCAACAGCCCAAAGTTGATTGGGACACATATCACCTGCTTGGGGAACTTAAATTTGAGTTGAATAAAATTGGGACAAACATTAACCAGTTAGCCCATGATGCAAATCTAAGTTTATTGATGGGGAGTCCAATGCAACCCCAACTTGATGAACTAACTGATTTATCTAATCGTATCAATCAAGCTATTGGTTTGATATTTGGTGTGAGGTCTCAAATTATCGAGATAGCAGGTTTAACCTATAAAGCAGAAAAAGAGGATGATTGGGAAAATTAGCAAAGGAAGTGGCTTCCGAGGATGTCTATACTATGTACTGGGCAGAACTGGGGCAGAAATAATTGATACGAATATGGATGGTGACAGTCCACGTAGTCTAGCAAATGAATTTGCAATATCTCGACAACTGCGTCCAAAGCTGAATCAAGTAGTTTGTCACGTAGCACTTAGCCTTCGTCCTGAAGAGCATCTTAGCAATGCTTCTTGGCAGACAGCGATCGCCCAATATCTCAAAGAAATGGGATTTACCAATAATCAATATGTGGCTGTAAAGCATACTGACAAAGAAAATCATGAACACATACATCTCGTGACCAGTCGGGTGCGGATGGATGGCTCAGTGGTTTCTGACAGTTGGGATTGGACGCGCAGCCAAGATGTAATCCGCAAATTGGAGCAGGACTTTGGACTAGCGGCTGTACCCTCAAGTTGGGAGAGCGATCGCCAAGAGCAAACCAAAAGTCAGATTGATAAGGAATTAGAAACAGGCAAAGTTACTGTGAAGCGTCAACTTGCGGACAAAATAGATGCAACTTTGGGAAACAATAATTCACTACCAGATTTTATCGAACAGCTAAATCTTGAAGGGATTGAAGTCAGGGTTGACCGCGATCGCAAGGGAAACCCGAAAGGGATTGCTTACAAATTTGATGGAGTGAGCATGGCAGGCTCCAGTGTGGGCAAGGCTTATTCCTTACCGCGTATCTTGAAGCGGATAGAAAGTGTCTCTGAGCAGAGGATACACCCTAATATTTCCTCTATGGCATCTCACATATCACAAATCATTAGAGAGCAAGTAAAAGCAGATATCACTATGCCCCAGTTGATTGAGCAATTAAAACATTCAGGCGTAGATGCTCATGTCAAATATACCCGCACCAAAAAGATTAAAGGTATTTCCTACAGTTTGGGAAGTAACAGCATTCAAGGTAATGAGCTAGGCAAAGAGTTTAGTTGGGGAGGGCTTCAGAAGTATTTGCAGGTCAGTTACGAACCAGCACGCGATCGCTCGATTATTTTAGAGATGCAAAGTGCTGACCGAAATGCGGTAAGTCAGCCTATGGAGAATCTCAATGGTCTATCAGATAGTTTTCTAAATGAGCTTGTGGTTGAGTTAGAAAAACAGCGATCGCTTAAAGTACCCAAACCAAATCTATCTGAAAATATTACTAAATCAGAAATCCCCATTAACCTAGAGCAGGGCAAAATTGATCGCGCTCAGATGGTTGCAGCAATCTGCCATCAACTCCTCAATGATCTAGGGGCTGACAGTTTTGGAGAAACGGGCAAGAATTCTTACAGTATTCAACGAAGTGGAGATGCTTTGACAGTTGAGAGATTACGAGGCGATCACCAGATCATCTTGCAGGTTAAGGGGCAGGAAATTGGGTTTGCCAATTTAAGCGAATTTGATATCCAACAATTTGAGCAGGCTTGGCAGCATCGATCTCAAGCACAGCAACAAAATATTGACTCACAAGCCAAAACTGTATGAGCTACCATGAGACAGTTTTGCATCTTGCCAATGCACGGTACAAAATAGCGATCGCCCTTGCTACAATCAGAAAACTAGGTGTTGCTGATTTAGATTTGAAATAATCAAAAAATCTTTGTCCATTGTGCTAAGAATATGCGCGTTTCTGCCTTTGGTCTATCTCTATCGTCGCTTGCATCTCAATTGCGATCATGGACAAGCGATCGCGGATTTACATAAAATCTGGCAACCCAACGAGACTTGGCAAAAATTTATTGACACAAAACTCACTTAAGTATCAAAAGCTTATGCTGACCTAGAAGCATTCAGCATAAGCTTTTGAAGTATGCTGAACTACTGTAAGTTTTGCGTCAACTAGGATCGCAGCGTATTTCAATTAGAAATCCATCGGGGTCATAAAAATAAACACCTCTGCCAGTAGGACGAGTAACAGGCTCACCCTCAATTTGGACTTGATGCGATCGCAATACTGACACCGCTTGCTCAAACAATTCAGGAGCAATATCAAAGGCTAGATGATTAGCACGAGTAAATTGTCGTTGTGGATCAGGATCGGGCGGTGTAAGTTCTGGTTCCCAAAACAAATCGAGAACTGTGCCATCGGGGGTTCTAAAATTGGCGACTTTACCTGCTGCTACTAAATCGATTAGAGTACTGGGAACCTCATCACCAATGAGTTGATGCAGTCCCAAAATGCTTCCATAAAAATCACAAGAGACTTGCATATCCCGCACATTCAAAGCAATGTGATGTACTCTTCGTAAAGCTCCATTCGCGATCGTAGATAGCATAGTCGAACTATTGGATGACATAAAATCAGTTCTAGCTAGGTTTACCAATAGTGTAAGACGGTTAGCGCAAAGTTTTGTGTTCCACAAGTCTGAAAAACTCCTTAGAGTCATCACTTAAGATTGAGGAGCGGCAAACTTTGCTAAACGTTTCGCAAGATAAGTATATCTATGCCGATCGCTAACTTGTTTGACCGCCATCCCGATCGCCTTCGACTCCCCGACAATAATGGCAAGCTTTCGCGCACGAGTTAGCCCAGTGTAGAAAAGATTGCGAGAAAGCATCAGAAAATGCTGCATGAACAGAGGCATGATTACCACAGGATATTCGCTGCCCTGTGCCTTATGGATTGTCGTCGCTCTAGCCAGAGCAATCTCATTAAGATCGGCATAATCATAGGTCACTTGCCGATCGCCAAATACAACCGTGACTTCCCGCTCCTCCAAATCGACACCCGTAATCGAACCAATATCCCCATTAAAAACCTCACGGTTATAGTCATTCACCTGCTGCATAATGCGATCGCCAAGACGAAAGATCGTATTCCCATACTTGATTTCAGGCTTAATTGCCTCTGGAGGATTGAGTAGCTGTTGAAGGACAGCATTGAGATTGCGCGTACCGACATCACCTCTAGTCATCGGACAGAGAACCTGCATATCTTGCTGAGGGTCAAAGCCCAGACTCGGTAACAAGTCGGTAATGATGTCGCAAATACCTTGTTGACCCGCTTCAGCATTGGGCATTTCCAGCCATAGGCAATCGGATTGGGGCTGGTTAGAGACTTTTTCCATCTGCGGAAACTTACCCGTATTGATACGGTGAGCATTCTGGATGATTTGACTTGCCTGAGCCTGACGAAACACCTCAGTGAGCGTGATTACAGGGACTTGCTGAGAATCAATCAAATCTTGGAGAACATTGCCCGCACCCACACTGGGAAGTTGATCGGTATCGCCGACAAGGAGTAGCTGAGCGCCCAAGGGAATCGCCTTCACCAGAGAAAAGGCCAGAAACAGATCCAGCATCGATGCTTCATCAATACCGATCGCCTGAGCCGTCAGAGGATATTCCTGATTACGCTTAAAGCCCATTGATTTCGGATCAAACTCTAGAAAACGGTGAATTGTCTTAGCTTCACAGCCCGTGACTTCCTGTAATCTTTGAGCCGCTCGACCTGTCGGCGAAGCAAGAGCAATTTCCTTACCCATCGCTTTCCAGAGTGCGACAATCGTGCGGGTGGTAGTAGTTTTACCTGTCCCTGGTCCACCTGTGAGAATTAACACTGACGAAGTTGCCGCCATCTCCACGGCTTCCCGTTGTTTGGGAGAGAGTTGGATATTTCTTTGGGTGGTGTAGCGATCGATCCAAGCATTGACTCTTTCAGGATCTGGATGATGTTTGCGTTGCAATAATTGATAAACCCGTTCGGCAAGATTTTGTTCCGTGTGGAAGTAAGTAGGTTTATAGCAGATGAACTCTCCTTCTAATCCCTGCATCACTAAGCGATCGTTAACGGAGAGATGGAGAACAATTTTAGAAATGGTTTCAGGATCTGGTTGATAATCTTCGAGGGCAAGTAGTTTGATGGCTTTCTCTTCTAGTTCAGGGCGCGGTAAATAGCAATGCCCATCTTCAGCAGCTTCCCCTAAACAGTGAAAGATACCCGCTATGCTGCGAAACTCTGAACTAACTTCAATACCAATATTCCGAGCGATCTGATCGGCAGTAAAGAAACCAATGCCATAGATATCCGTAGCCAGTTGATAAGGATTTTCGGTAACAGTCTGAATGGAATCATTACCATAGTGCTTAAAAATCTTGACTGCATAGGTGGTGGATACTCCATGTCCTTGCAGGAATACCATGACCTCCTTAATCGCCTTTTGGGTTTCCCAAGCAGTTTTAATCATCTTCACCCGTTTCTTGGCAATGCCAGGAACTTCTATCAGACGATCAATCTCATTTTCAATGATGTCAAGGGTATCTAAGCCAAAATGAGTGACGATGCGTTTAGCGGTGACTGGTCCCACGCCTTTAATCAGTCCACTGCCCAGATATTTTTCAATTCCTGTAATTGTGGCGGGTTTAGTTTCACGGTATTGAGTGACTTGGAACTGGTCACCAAACTTAGGATGCGATCGCCATGTGCCTTCTAGGGCAAGGGTCTGTCCTGCTTGGATATTGGCAAAGTTACCGACTACGGTGATTAGGTCTTGAGCTTTGGGTACTTTTAGCCGCGCTACGGTATAGCCTGTCTCTTCGGAGTGAAAGGTGAGGCGTTCGATGATGCCTTGGAGGTAGTCGATGTTGTCAGGCATATGCCATAAGGACGGATAAGTGTAGCGATCGCTTTACCATTTATATATAGCAATAGATGATGAGTTTATTTATTAGGTTTGTGAATACATTGATTGCTTCAAGAGTATTGATAAAACATTTACTAAATCCCACATTTTACTTAGTACTTGAAGAATGTATGTATTTACTAATCCACATTTTGAGATATTAATATAAGCTTTAACTATAAGTATTTTGCATAAGGTAATGAATGATATTAATAATAGCAATCTAAAAAAACAAAATTTGATCTAAAAAAGAACAAAAGCTTTTATTCCCTATGCTGATGTTTCATTAAAATAATTCTTTCTTTTGCCATTATCTCTTCACTGTCAATCATACGATCTAACATTGCTATGTAGTCTTCTGCAAAAGCTCTAATTTTAGAATCATCATTTTCAAGCCAAAGTTCTATCTCTGTTTTTTTCCTTTTATAGGCTTCAACAAATCCATACTCACCAGTCACAACACCAGTACTCTGTAAAATCATCATGATTTCATTAAGTTCTCTTCTACCTTCTGGTAATCTTTTTATAAGTTCGGTGATAACATCATATATGTTATGGTTCTCATGATAGTTTTTGAGAATCTCTAGGATAAACTGATAATCTTCTTCACCTCCTTCTTGTATCAGATTAAGGATCTCATTTTTGAGATTCTCTTCAAACTCAGGGAAAATATTGCTGATTAATTTTCCACATAAATGACAAAATAATCTTGATCTATCATCGATGCACCATTGCCTTATTATTCTAATTGTTAGCTCATGAATTTTGGCTAGGGGAGAGCGTAATTGATCAAAACTGAATGGTACGGGTTCATAATCTCTTTTGTATTCTTCTTGGCTTATAGATTTGATACGCTTGCCAAAGAAATCAAGAATTTTTGTAGGATTACATTCAGCAATTGCAGCTAAGATATATTCACCCACATAATCTATCCGATCTAAGTAGGTTAGATTGCTTAATACATCATCAATTGTCTTGTCTTCCATTGTCTGGATTATAGTTTGTAGATTATTGCGATACCAGAAGTTTTGAATCCAATGACTATCTTGACACTCTGTCAATACCTTTAAAATTCTCTGTAACAGGGTATTGAAAACTGTATTTGTATATTGTTCTAACTTGCAAAATAATGCCGATAAGCATTCGTAAAGTGTTCTTCGATCTTGCAAATTTATTGCAATCTCCGTAACTTCTAGTAATAGATTTTGGTCAAAGTAATCTGCATATTCACATACTTTTGCCATCACCTGTAAGTGTTTTTCTTGTGCAAGCCATGATTTTGTAAATGTTTGAAATTCGTCTTTTTTATTTGACTGTAAAATACCTATTATTATTGGAACCATAAACCTATCCAAATGCTCGTCATGTTCTCTGATTAGGCTTAAAGTAAAGTCTGGCAAATTTTTACCTATATTTTCAAGAAATCTACTAAAATAAGGGAAAGTAGCCATGTCATTAGACTGGATTTGCGACCAAGCTATGATACGTTTTTCCCATTGCTCATAATTTTCTGGATGAACATCATTAATTAATTCTTGCAACCGTTTTTCTCTATTCTGATTTTCACTTTGGAATTCATTTTCTACATCTATATCTCCTATCTTAGGATCATTCTCCTCATTACACCAAGAATTGAAAACTCCTCGAAAACCGATAAGTACTTTAAAAACCTGATATTCATATTTAGTATCTAGGATTGCCTTTACCTTGCATGTCGCATTCCTGACTGTCTGGTCAGGAAAATGACGGTAGAGCCAGTATGCATCTTCTTCTATTACTTGGACAAGTTGTAAATCTTCTTCAGTGTCCACAATCTTTTCTAAGACTCCAAGAATATACTCAGTGTTTTGCCGAATGATTTGATAAAACTCGTTATCGTATTTTGCTCTATGAGGAGTTCTACAAGCATTTTGTAAAGTACCCAAAATAACTTTTTTGTCTTCTATATTTACTACAAGTTTATAGAGATTTTCCAAGAAAATAATGCTTCTTTGTCGTATATCTGCAAGGATATCATTGGCTATATGACTAGCAGTAGTAAATGTAATGTTTGGATAGCTGAAAGTTGTAGATTTCAATTCAGGAGAAAGAAGATTGATGCAGACAGCAATTAGTCCGTTGAAATACTTTACTTTCTCTTCATTTAGGAGAGATTCAATTCTATCAATTATTTCTCGATGATCATATAAGCCCCTCACTTTATAAACTTCTAAATTATACCCAGCAATATCATTTATGCCTTCAACAGCTTGTCTTCTAATATTAGTATCTTCATTACTACTGTACTTCAGAAAAATCATTAATATTTTCTTGATGTCGAAGTAACAAATATGTCGATAGCAATTGAGACATGCATTAACAAGTTTACTTTTGCTATATAAGCGAGAGACCATATCTTCAGAGATCATAGAAAATGGTTCATGAGTAACTTGCAGAGTCTCCAATCTTTGTAATAGACAATCAAGAATTGAAAATGCTTTTTCTGGGATGCGATAAGCGAAAGCATCAAGCAAATCAATATAGTCTTCAATGGTCTTGAAATCAGTTACTTCATTTAGAATCTTTTCTATCTTTCCAGCTTCTTTTTCTAGAGAAGTCAGAATAACATCTCCATCATCTTTGGCGAGTTGCCTCAGTATATTCTTTCTAGTCTTGATATCAATCATTTTCAATCCTCATCTAATAACGATAAAACATCAGATAACACTTGATTGGCTGCATCTTTACACATCTTGATATCGACAGCTATATAGTAGTTTCCTGTATCTTCAATAACCTTTGAAACGTGGCTCAGATAATCAGCAGTACTTCTTATCTGCTCAGATGTGTAGCCATACTTCTGCTTGAGCCTTTCAATTAAAGTGTCTTTAGAAACTGCATTTTCTCCTTCTAACCAGTATATATAGCCTAGTACCCTTTGAAATAATTCTAGATTAAAAAGTTGAATTAAGCTTCCATCAGAATTCTTTTCGTGAGAATCTTTGATTTCTGGTATATCTTGCAGAGAAGGAGTTGTCTCTTTATCTTTTTGCTCTATGGCATCTAGTACTTCCCTTGCGTTGTGATATGTTTGAATACCCAACTCATTTTTAAACGAATTGTTTAAGCGCTTATCTCTACAAAGAACATAAAAGTTTGCCGTGGTTTCCGAAAAATCAAGTGCAGCCTCTAAAATCCAAGCGTCAGGAAAATGTTCTTTTCTTGCCATACGTGTTTTTGTATCTTCTCTATTTTCTACTCCTTTTTCGCTATTTAATGGATTATTGAAGGGTGGCTTCCAATCAAAGTATCTTGTAAATGCACCTTCCGTATGATGAGGCTGTTTACTGAGAACATATAACCTATTATCACTGACTAGCTTATTAGAGTAAGCGCTTACTTTGGAGTCTATGTCTTTCTCAAATGATTCAATAGAAATATTGGCAATAAAATAAGGATTTTCATCAAGCTTAGAATAACCTGTTGTTGGGCTTTTATCCCAAGTATCGATTAGAGTGTCTATAGATTCTTTCACTCGTCTAGCTTTTTGAATAATGTCATCTCTCCATTGTGAAGACCACTCTTTTAGAACTAATTCTGGAATAACTATCTGTATATTTGCTTGTTTTGATTTTTCTAGTAACAATTGCCAATGAGGATCTTTCCAACTTATTCCTTTAAGGAAGCTGGTATCAATAAATATGATGGGTTTACTATCAGGAGTTGTCATCTAAAGCAATTGACTTTCAAGCATCAAGTATAAATATCAGTATGTAATAGAAATTTTGGCAAATTTTTTATTGTTTATTTTACCTCACCTTCTGCCCCTATGCTATTAGGCACTGAGAATTGAGGCGATCTCCCTTAATTTGCTGAAAATCAAAACAGCGATTTATATAGGGTAATATATAGCTAGTAAACGCTTGAGATTCCTAGGGAGGTATAAAATGAAACAAAAACGAATTACAGATTTAACCATAGAAGATCTCAAAGCCGTGATTACTGAAGTAGTAGTTACGCAGCTACAGCAATGGTTTGGCAAACCAAACTCATCAATTACCACAGTCAAACCAGAGCCAACCATCCCTACCAATCAGCCCTACATTAATGCTGAAGGTGTTTACATATTGCCAACAAGGACACCAGAAGAAATTGCAGTAAGGGCAAAAGCACTGAGCGATCTTTTTAGTGAATGGGATCGCGAAGAAGATGCTGATGAACAGCGAGAGACATGGGAATACTTGCAACAGGCTCTAGGCGAAGAATTGATAACTGAGCGTCCACTATCCCTGACCGCATGATTGTTTTACTCGACTCAGCGCCACTTGGCATCCTATCAAACCCCAACTCCACTCCCTCTACCCTAGAATGCCGCTATTGGTCAGAGAGATTAGTTGCAAAGGGGTATAGATTAATTGTTCCTGAAATTACAGACTACGAAGTTAGGCGCGAATTACTGAGAGCCAATAAACTAGCAGGTATCAGACGTTTAGATAAGCTAAAAGATAGATTGGAGTATTTACCCCTGACCACAGCAACGATGCTGAAAGCTGCTGAATTTTGGGCAGAAGCGAGACAGACAGGTAAACCAACAGCCAGTCCAGAGGCACTAGATGGAGATGTCATCCTTGCCGCGCAAGCATCACTAATTGCAGAATCACAGGGCGATCGCATTGTCGTAGTCGCCACAACAAATGTGGGTCATTTGGAAAGATTTGTAAACGCCAAATACTGGCAAGCGATCGCCTAAGTTACAGAAACAAATAGAGATTCACTTCAAAAAACACCCTAACCACTCAATCAAGAAATGCACCTGCTTATCCCCAGGTAGAAGAGCCAGACTCGTAATCTTAATTCTCCCCTTCTCGAAAGAGAAGCGATAATAGAACTCAATCGGGATCTTCGCATGAAGCAACTCCCAAAGCGAATCCGTAAGCTTCGAGTCCAGAAACAGATCGCGCCCATCTTCTGACGAATAAATGCGAAACACCCCAACCTGACGCGCCACCAACTTCAATTCCATCACCCTGAGCAATACCTGAGTTTCTTCAGGCAAAGCCCCATACAGCCCCTCCCAAACCGCCGCCAACTTGAGAATCTCCTCCTTTGACTTCACCTTCGCCAAAGTCAAATAAGCATTAATCTTCGTCTCATTGTCCTCTATGTAACTATCAGGAATGAAAGCCACCAAACGCGGCAACTGAAGCTCAGTATCCGCAACTTCAGGCAAAATCTTTCCGCGCAACTCATTAATATATTCCTGAAGTAAATCCATGTACAGCGCAAAGCCAATCACATCCGCCTGACCCGACTGCTCCTCACCCAAGAGATCCCCCAAACCGCGAATCTCCATATCGCGCATCGCTAGTTGATAGCCCGAACCAAGCTGACTAAATTCCTGAATCGCATCCAATCTTTTTTTCGCTGCATCCGTTAACTCAAGATTAGGCGGATACAGCAAATAAGCATGAGCCTGAATCCCCGCCCGACCAACCCGACCGCGCAATTGATAAAGTTGCGCTAAACCCAATTTATGAGCATCTTCAATCACAATCGTATTCACACGCGGAATATCCAAACCCGACTCAATAATCGTGGTACAGAGCAAGATATCCGCCTCATTGTTATTAAAAGCAACCATCGCTGCCTCTAACTCTGACTCCTGCATCTGTCCATGCGCGATCGCTAATCTCACATTCGGCAACATCAACCGCAAAGAATCAGCGATCGCCTCAATCCCCTCAATGCGCGGCACAACATAAAACACCTGACCACCACGGTCTAATTCATGACGAATTGCTGTTTTCACAAGTGACGCATCGTAAGCAGACAAATGGGTTTGAATCGATCGCCTTGAGGGAGGAGGAGTCGCAATCACACTCATTTCCCGCACCCCAGAAAGCGCCGCATAGAGAGTACGCGGAATCGGCGTTGCACTTAAAGTCAACAAATCCACATCCCCCTTCATCGCCTTGATTTTCTCCTTCTGCAAAGTCCCAAAGCGTTGCTCCTCATCAATCACCAGCAAACCCAAATCGTGAAACTCAACATCCTTAGACAACAGTTGATGTGTACCGACAATGACTTGAACTTTCCCATCCGCAACATGTTGTAAAACCTGCTTGCGCTCCTTCGCAGGGCGAAACCGATTCACGATCTCCACAGTGAAAGGATAAGCCGCAAACCGAGTTTGGAGCGTATGAAAATGCTGTTGCGCCAGAATCGTCGTGGGAGCTAACAGAGCCACTTGCTTACCCGCACAAATCGCCTTAAAAATTGCCCTCACCGCCACCTCAGTTTTACCAAAGCCGACATCACCACAAACCAGCCGATCCATTGGGCGATCGCTTTCCATGTCTTGCTTCACATCTTGAACTGCTTTGACCTGATCGGGCGTAAGTTGATAGGGAAAAGAATCTTCCATCTCCTGCTGCCAATCCGTATCAGGTGGAAAAGCATAGCCGACTAAATTGGCGCGGCGGACATAGAGTTGTAGTAAATCCCTTGCTAACTTGTAAATCTCCTTTTGGCATTTGCTCAGCGCGTTATCCCATGCTTTTGTATTGGCGATGCTGTTTAACTTGGGAGGTTTATTAGAAGCACTGCGATAGCGGGAGAGAATCTTCTCATTTTCCTGCGCGATCGCCACCGCAGTTTTACCATCAGCAAACTCAACGATATAATGCGGTTGCTTTTCTCCCTTCACTTCAATGGTTTCAAAGCGCGTAAACTTGCCAATCCCATACTTACGATGCACGACATAATCACCAACATTTAGCTCGTCAGGATTAACTGACTTAGCCCTATTCATCCGTGAGGGATGCACAAAAGTTGGCGCGGCTAATAGTTGCTGTCCGAATAATTCGCGATCGGTCAAGAGGGCAAGCTTGCAACTAGGCAAAACAAAGCCTTGCATCTCCATCAGTCCCGAATATTTCAAAATGACGGGTTTACCAGCTTTCTGAATCCGCGCAATGGACTGTAAATCATCAGGATCACTGACAAAGTTAGCAATGCAGTCATACTCCTTGAGCAAAGTTGCCACGCGCAAAGGTTGCGCCGAAATCAGGGTGACTTGATATTCCGATTTGAGATATTCACGAATGAGAGACGCAATCTGGTCAAACTGATGGGGAATTATCGGAATAGAAGTACTCGTAAAATCAAAAATATTGGCTTTGGGTTTAAGCGATCGCTCAGTAAGTTGAAGCATCTGAAACTTCTTTATCTCAGTCATGCACTTAGCAAAGTCCCAATGCAGTTTCAGTGTATCTGCTTGAGGATATTGATTTTGATAAAGCTCATCGGCAGCTTCGTACCAGTGATCGCCATAGCTCTGACATTGTTCTGGTTCATCAATAGCGACAATGAAGTTCTTGGGTAAGTAATGCAGTAATGTAGCTTTGTGAGCAGAAACAAACTCATGCAAATCGATAGGGGCGATCGCTAGGTTGGATAGGTCAGTGAAGCTTTTTGGATTAGTAGGGTCAAACTCTCTGATTTTCTCAACAGTACCCCGATTGCAGCTTAGGCGCACTGGTTGATTTCGATTAACTGGAAACACTTCAAAACTAAATCCTTTACGGCTCCATTGCTTTGATTCCTTTACTTCTTTGACTTCTGCATATCCCAATCTTGCCAGAGCCTCGGCAAGTAATTTAACTGATTGCGAATCGCCGATATTGAGATAGATGCTATGTTTTTGGAAGACTTGAGTGGATGGTAGATGGGGCTGTAGGGCGTTAATGGTGGTAGCGATCGCTAAGTTAGGCTGTGGTTTGGCAAGCAGTTCCGCTAATATCTCAATCCTTGTCCAAGCGGTTTCTAAATCGATTTGGGCTGGTTCGTAGGGAAATGTATCAAGGGGTTGATATAGATAGACGCGCCATGACATGGACTGGAGTTGTAAAGCCCATCGGGTGGCTTCTTCGACGGTGGCGGTGACGATGAGTAATGGTTTGGTTTGTTGTTGGCATAGGTGAGTGCTAATCAGTCCTTTACCTAAGCGTGATAATCCTGATAGGGATATGCTTTTAGCTGTTTTGAGTTTCTCGCCTATTTTTGTGGCGATGGTTGATCTAGCTATATTTTCAAGGGCTGATGTGAAGGTCATAGGTTGGGACTAAGGGTTCTCTATTCTAGTTAAAATACAATCCCTTCGTAGAGAAGCTTGATCGCAAACTCAAATTCAAGACTTGATAAGGTAATCGTATCGCCAGCAATATAGGGATAATACAGCCACATTCTGCCTTCGCCGCGTGCGTAGCGCTCTACTGATATTTTGTCGGAGTTGATGAGTATATACTCTTGTAAGCTGGGGATGGTGAGATAGTTGGTAAATTTCTCGCCGCGATCTCTGGCACTGGTTCCAGGTGAGAGAACTTCGGCAATTATGGTCGGACTTTGGATAAATTTACGGACGTTGATATCTTGAGGATCGCAACTGACGACGACATCGGGATAGTAATAAGGGCTATTGGTCGTAACTTGCACTTTGACATCGGCGACGTTGATGCGACATCCACGCGATCGCACTTGAGGATATAAGGTTCTGTAGAGGTTGAGGGTGATGTCATTGTGGGCGAGTGTGCCGCCTGTCATGGCAAATACTTCACCATTGATATATTCATGGCGGAGATCTTGCTGGGGTTCCCATTCAAGATATTCTTTTATGGACATTCTGGGTTGTTGAGATATGGCAAGCATATTTTTCTCTTTGACTAAGATTCAAGAACAATGAATTAAATGAATTATTTTTATTGTCGCAATTTGGTTAATGGCGATCGTTCCTAACTTGATGGGCGCACAACCCTAATAAGTTTACCTTGTAGAGATTCTTGAGTAGTGATCGCTTCATTAATTCGAGTTGCCATGCGAGGGCGATCGCTGTCGTTGGTACAGATAATAATTCCCAAATGCTCGGAACTAGCGCGATGTAATTTGATAAAGTCTAGGCGATTGATGGTGACGACTGCCCGATTGTTGCTAATTGCAAAGGCTAATACTCGATCGTCAGGAATGCCTAAGTTTGCATTGCCAGCTTCTTGGACTGTCAGAACGTCATGTCCCATATTCCGAAGTAGTTGGCTGACTAACCGTGGAAATTGTTCGTCTGCATATAGTCGTGCCATTGGTTAGGCTGCCTCGTTATTTGCAAGGATTACTGCGGCAATTTCTTCGGGATAGGCTTCGGCATAAGTCCATGCGTTGACGAGATCGGCGGCGGTGATGTGGGGATAGTCTTGTAGTAGTTGGGCTTCGGTGATGCCAAGTTGTTGGGCTTCGACTAGTAACCAAACTGCTATTCGGGTTCCTGCAATGCAAGCTTCGCCCCCACAAACGCCTGCTGTTTTTGTAATTCCTTTGCCGCTTTTGCTTAGGGTTTTGGTAAGACGTTGGACGATCGCTGCTCGGTCGGCGAGTGATATGTTGAGAAATTGATGTTCGATTTCTTGAATGGTCATGGCGATTTCAGTTGATTAGAACTGTGTTTATTGTAGCAATCTGGTGAAGGGCGATCGCCTTGTCATCTCATGGTTAAGCGCATAGGCGATCGCTAAGTTTTTGTAAACCTATTATTCATCGAGCAAAGGTTCTATTGCCGAGGGTTTACAGTGCGGGGGAGGTATGGGTAACTGAGGCGGTGTTGGTTGAGGTAGGTAATGCTTTTAGTGCGATGAATCGTGGTGCTGCTTCTCAATTTATTCAACAGTGTTATCAAACTCCAAATATTCGGGTGGTTAGTGTGGATACGGCGTTGTTGGGTCGTGCTTTGGAGCTTTATGGTGCTAGACCAGATAAGGATTGGGGTTTGACGGATTGTATTTCTTTTACGGTGATGTCAGAGAATAGTTTGATTGATGCTGCAACGGCTGATTTTCATTTTGTGCAAGCGGGATATCGGGCTTTGTTGCTAGAAGCAAGCTAGATATGAAAATATGAGATCGCTTTACTCTAATTTATCACGTTTATATTTTTCAATTTCAGCGGTTGGCAAAAATAAAGTATTTTCTATTTCTTGATGCACTGCGCTACTTACAACACTACAATTAGTAAGGCATTGTATTATCAATTCATTAGCATCATAATATTGTTTTAAGAGTGCACTCTCTTCTTTGCTGAATTGCCAATCATGTCCCATATTAAAACTTTTTACCATAATTTCCCTTAGTTCTATCACCCAAAATCCACCTTGTGATTTCCACCATTCTTCGTAGTGTCTCTCCCAAGTATCATTAGATGAAGGCAACTGTTTTTTGAGCTTTTGCAATTTTCCTTTCACTCTGGGAGTAACTTTGAAATCAAGGATACTATCAAAATCTTGTTCAATAGATAAAGCAATATTGTCAACCTCATCGAAAGGAAGATAGAAATCAATATTTTCGTTAAAAAATTTTAATAAAGTTAGTGTATCATTCAAAATAGAGTTAATAATAGAGTCATGTCGGAGATTTAGCTCATGGGCAAGGTAAATATAAGAACTAGATTTATCTTCTAAATCATCTAACTCAAAGTAACTAATATTATTTACATCTGTATCTATATAAAAATCAATATAAAGGCTTACATAAAATAATCGAGCTTTGTTCTTAATTTTATTTTCTGAAAAAATCAGTGACTTTTCAGTTGCCCAAGTTAGGAGATCTTGTAGTTTTGTTTGAGTGCAAACTAAATAGTCAGTTTTATCCTTCATTAGTAAGAGTAAATCATCTGCAATCTGTATTTGATCTAATACAAGTAGAAATATTTCTTGCCAATTCTTATTAATAATATGAATGATTAAATTTGAGTAATCAGAATGATTAATAAACCACTTTGTCGCAAAATACTCTTGAAACGTTAGATGTGAAAACGACCAAATTTTCTGCGCTCTTTCGATCAATATTCCATGTTGAGATTCGATCGATTTTAATACTGTTCTACTATCTCTTAGCTCAATCTCCAAAAAATTGGCGATATTCTTCTCCAATTCCTCTTGTTCAAACAATACATATTGAGTTTGCTCAAACTTCGTAAGAATTCAGGTAAGAATAGGAATGAGAGAAATAGAAGAAGGATCAATTAAAGCTTGACGGAAAAAATCAATGACAGATTTACCTTGAGCTTTACAGGTTTGAATAACCGTCAACAAAGCGGCGGTATTGTGTAAGCCATCCATAGAACGGGAACCACCAGAAACTTTGCGTTTGGTAACGGCAAGCCTGAGATTACGCTCGGCACGATTATTATCAGGGGGGACAAGGGGATCATCAAGAAAATACCACCACTGAGCTGATTTTTTCTTGAGGGAGTTTAACAAAAGCCCTGCGGCATATCCAACCTTGGGCAACCAGTCTGAAATGGCTTGGTTGACGCGAATTTTAAAATCAGTTGCCCAAGTAAAATATGGTGGATTATCACCGTGTATTCGCCAAGTCGCATGATGTTCAAAGGCTTCATCAATGAGTCTGATAAATACTTTGCCAATTTCTTGTTGCGATTTAAGGGTTAATTTCAGCAATGCTTTAAAGTGTCGTCTTAGGTGAGCAAGACATTTTGTTGTCGCTCAACGGCGTAACCGTTATAGACACTATAGTCGTCACTACAGAGTACGCCATCATAGCTTTGTCCCAACACTGACTCCAGTTCGGCACGACTGCGAGTATCTGCACCACGATATAGGGCATAACCTTCTCCACTGAATGACCATAGCCATTCTTTTACCCCTTTGACCAGCCATGGTGTTTCATCAACTTGCACTTGCGGTTGGTCTTTAATCCACTCTGCTAACTCGGCTACTTTTGCTTCAATACTGGCAGCTACTCGCTCATTGGTGACAGCGATGGTTCCTAGTCCGATTTCGCCTACTCCCATCTCTTTTAGCCATTCTTGCTGTTTTCATAACTCATATGTCCATAATTTCCGAGCCATACCAACATTCCTTGTAGACTTGCTTCTAGGTCTTGTTCGCCTATCACTTCCTTAGGTAATTCTCCCCACACCACCGCCCCACACTGGTTACATTGACATTCCTGTTGCTGATATTCAACGATTTCTATTGGTTGCTTTACCAATCTTGCTGTTTGTCTGATGCTGACTCCTATCTCAGTCCATGATGCGCCTCCGCAATCTGGACATCCTTCGGGTGAGACTGTCTCAAAGCGATCTACTCGATTAAATCCTTTTCTCGTTTTCCTTTATGTCCGATTTGTCCCCCTGCTTTTTCTTCCCCTCCTCTTCTTCTTTTGATTCGTCTATTTTCTCTGACCGCTTTATTAGGTCACTGGATGGCGGTTTGGATGAGTCTTTGCTACTCCTGTTGTTCACCGCTTTTAGTCTCTCTATTTCTTCGTATATTTGTTGCGCCCATTCCTGTTGCCGCACGATTACTTCTACCAGTTCTCCTACTGGCATATTTTCTAGGGCTTCTCGTTCATATTGCGGTGGCTCTTTCATCCCTTTACTTTAGCCGCTTTGGCTCTTTTGTCAATTTCTTACCTGATTCTTTACAAATAAACAGCATAGCTGCCGCCAGTCTTGTTAGGACAAAATTAAAACCCAAAACAGTGTTGCCGCGCTCCGCACGGCAACACTGTTTTTTATGCCCTGATCCAGTTGACGGCAGCTATAAATTAGATCGCAAGAATTAGATATTCACTCTCAAGTCTGGTGACATAGGATATCAAAATAGTCACGAAGTAGTTACGAGGTATTTCGCCATGACGCAATTTACTGCTAGCGATCGACGATGGGAGGCAATTATTGCCAGCAATCCGCCAGCAGAAGGAGCCAAATTTTATGCCGTGAAAACGACAGGTATCTATTGCCGACCACAATGCAAATCCCGAATCCCAAAACCCAACAACATCCAGTTTTTCGCCACCACTACCGAAGCTGAAGCCGCAGGCTTTCGCCCCTGCAAACGCTGTCAGCCCCATACCGACTCGCCACAAACAGAACGAGAGCAACTAATTGCCAATATCTGCAAAACCATCGAAGCCTCTGCGGAAATGCTCTCTTTAAATGAATTGGCACAGATGGCAGGCTTAAGCCCCGATCATTTTCAACGGGTATTCAAGCAGATTGTCGGAGTCACACCTAAAGACTATGCCAAAGGCGAACGAGCAAAACGTTTGCGCGATCGCCTACCCCAAGATCCTTCGATTACCAATACCCTCTATGCAGTAGGTTATGAATCTAGCAGTGGCTTTTATACTGAAGCCCCCCATATATTAGGAATGAAACCCAAGGAATACAAACAAGGAGCGCAAAATCAGGAAATCCGCTTGGCGATAGAGAATACCAAGTTGGGGTGGGTCATAGTTGCCGCAACCGAACTAGGAGTTTGTGCGATCGCCCTCGGCGATAACCCCGATGAACTAGTTAGCGAAATCCATCGGCAATTTCCCCAAGCCAAATTTTGTAACGACAATCTCACCTTCCAAGCATGGGTAGCCGATGTCGTAGCAGCGATCGCCATGCCACAGCGCAGCATAAATTTGCCCCTAGACATTCAGGGTACGGCCTTTCAACAACAGGTATGGCAAGTATTACGGGCCATTCCCCTAGGCAGCACCCTCAGTTATCAACAGGTTGCTAACCAGATCGGGAAACCCAAGGCAGTTCGAGCCGTTGCGTCAGCTTGTGCAGCGAATAAAATAGCGATCGCCATTCCCTGCCACCGTGTAGTGGGGAGTAACGGTTCGCTCAGTGGCTATCGATGGGGAGTCGCCCGAAAGCAAGCAATATTGGAACTGGAAAAACAGTGGAACTAACCAAACCAAATCGAGATTTCCGCAAGGCGATAAGGTTGCTTGCTGCCAAGCCCTAGCAGTGGCAATTCTGGAAGGAAAGATCCATCTAGAATCTTTTGTCAAACTGCCAGATGATGCGATCGCCACCCAACTCCTCCAGATTAAAGACATCGGCAAATGGACGGTAGAGATATTTTTATTATTCTGCCTTCAGCGGCTAGACATCCTGACAGCCAACGATCTGGCGATCCAAGTCGCCTATCAAAAATTAAAGAACCTCAGCATTCGACCTACGGCAAAGGAACTGATCGCTTTAGTTGCTCCTCTAACTCCTTACCGTGGCGTTGTTGCCCATCTCCTCTGGCATTACTATCGCTATCTCCATTCATACAGCGCTTCGCGCTCAAACCCAAACCAAGGAAATTTTTGAAAGCGTTGCTTTGCAACGCTTTCAAAAATTTCCTTGTGGTTCTTTTGATCGATAATTGCTGTAAAAGTTGAACTCATGAAACCATAAAGTTTGCAGGATCTTGATCGCGGCGATGTCTGATTGGAATAGGTGGGCTTTGACGATCGCCAGATAGAGAGGCAGTTTTTTCAAGCGCTTCCCGCAAACGCTTAGCAGCATAGATGGACATATCGCGGGGCACACTAATGCGATCGCGCAGATATCGTAAAGCAAGATCGCTATCGGGTGGGGGCATACATAGGCGATCGCTTGCCATATCGTTCATCATATTGGTTAACGCACAGCGTAAAGCAAGATCGCATAATTGATCGTCCGCAGGGTTGACCTTAATGATATTAGTGCGGTGCTTGATCACACGCTGGAGAGCCTCCTGACTCGAGTTAGCAGGTTCTGGATAATTCACATCGGGTAGATCAAACCAAGACCCATAGTTGACTTTCGCTTGATTGATTCGCGCTTGCGGTTCTCCATTCTCATAGCATCCCCCCATCTGGGGGGGAAGATCATGGACGTGGGTATGGAAGTCACTTTGGGTTCCGCGATAGGTTGGACGACTTTCCATAGCATCAAACCAATCGGACATACGGGGATTCTCTTCGCGCATGGAGTAACCTTTGTAGTAATAGAGGCTGGCATTCATGCGCTCCACATAGGGTGTAAAAATTACATCCGCCGTACCAAAATCATCTAAAAAGTAGGGGCTAGGTGTATTCCCTAAGGCTTCCTCCACCTTTGTCATGACTTCGCCAAACTGATGCCGATGACGTTGTTCTTGCTGTGCTGACATAACAGGACGACACAGCCATTCACACCAAGCCCTAAATAATATCCTTTCTAATCTTCTAAGAGGAATTACTTGGGAATCATTCATTCCCTTGCCAAGAGTCCCAAAAACTTTTTCTAACGCTATTAAAATATCGTCGCTTTCAGTAACGATTTTTCCATCTAAAGCGATCGCAGGTAGCATCCCCGATGGCACAATCTTTTTGTACCAAAGCTCCTTTTCGCCATAGCAAAACATAGTTACTTTTTCAATGCGATAGGGAATTTGTTTTTCCTCTAACCACAGCCAAATCTTCTGGCAATAGGGACACCATGCATGATTATCCCGATATAAAGTGACCCTGACATCAGCCTCAGTATGTCCAAATAATCGCAATCTTGCTTGTGAATTAGTAGAACCATTAACTGTATCTATTTGAAAATCTGCAAAAGATTCTAGTTCTGTCCAGCTTAAAGGGTCGATAGTCATAGAAACTGATGTATTAGCCAAGCAATTGCCTAAAAATTATAACATTCCCCGCTCTCATACTTTATGCTGAATTAATAATTAAATTGATCGATTATAATCATCGATTAAATACCTCAGCATAATTAAAACCTGCGACGCAAGCGGCGCATGCACCGCAGGTTTTAGATCTGGATTTTAATTATGCTGAGGTACTTATAAATTTGTAGCTGTCGCTAAGTTTATAGCTGTCGCCAAGCCTACTAGGAAAGGATTGACTGGCGGCGCGAAGTACCGCTAGTCAATCTTTGGAGTTTGATTTGTTCTAAGTCAAGTGACTGTAGCTACTTAGAATTTTATGTGATTGATAAAAATATGGTTAATAAAAATATTATTTTAAATATCATTTTTAAATATCATTTTTAAATATCATTTTTAGTTATTGTTTTTAGTTATTGTTTTTAGTTGGTTTGAAGACCAAAGGAATTAGGGAATAGAAGCCCTCGACAAAAACTTTAAAAACTGCAATTATATATGTAATTGTATATGCGTTTATTGCTTATCTATTGCAGACGATAAAATATTTAAATTGGAGCTATTTAAATTGGAGCTATTTAAATTGGATCAATTGGGTAGATTAAAGTAGATTAAATATATAGCTAAATATAGCTAAATTATATAGCTAAATCAGCAAGGGATTTTAATTATGATACTAGTTACAGTTGGCACTGAGCAGTATCCATTTAATTCGTTAATGGATTGGATTGGTTTGTTGATGCGAGAGGGGATTCTTAACGAAGAGGTATTTATCCAATATGGAGCATCTACGGATTTACCTGACAATGTAAGGATTGGCAAGCTAATTCCTGAAGCACAATTTAAGCGGCTTATCGAACAGTCGAGCGCTGTAATTGCCCATTGTGGGGAGGGTAGTGCCTTATTGTTAGAAGAATTTGACAAACCCTATATTCTGGTTCCCCGCACCGCCAAATTTCATGAGCATGTTGACGATCATCAATTGGAAATGGCTGAGGATTTGGAAAATCAGGGGGTGGCGATCGCGCGATCGCCTGCCGATTTGGCTAAGTTTTTAAAATTAATTACTATTCCCCATAACTCCCTTACTTTTGCTGAAGATCGCGATTTATGTGAATATTTAAGCGATCGCTATTCCAGTGAAAAGTATGACCAAATTATGTTGGTTTGCTCTTCAGGTGGACATTTTAAAGGGATGCGAGGCTTGAGCCAATATTGGCATAAATTTAACAAAAGAAGTTGGATCACCTTTAAAACAGGTACTACCCAAACCGAGCTTAAAAATGAAAAGGCTTTTTGGGCCTATAGTCCCACCAATCGCAACCTACTTAACTTAGTGCGGAATTTACTATTAGCAATCAAGGTATTGCAGGAGGAACGACCATCGCTGATCGTTTCAACGGGGGCAGGCGTTGCTGTCCCTTTTTTGATCGTCGCCAAGTACCTCTGTAAAAGCAAAATAATTTTTGTCGAATCAAAGACCCGCATTCGCGATCTCAGTCTTTCCGCAAAATTATTGCGATCTTGGAAAGTCCTCGATTTGCTGATTGTTCGTGCTCAAGAAATTGCCGATCTCTATCCCGAATCAGTATATATTCCCACGGGTAACGAGCAAGAACCCAGCAAATTTGGGTTGAGAGATGTCCAAATCACCAACTTTAATGACACGGTTTTAATAAGTACTCCTCCTAATATCCTCAGTACTGAATCAAGAAAATTAAAAGAAGACTTTACGCAGCTATGCCAAGAGGGAGAAAATTTTCGGAAAATAATTCTGGATATGTCTAAAACCGAATTTATCGATAGTTCGGGACTAGGGGCTTTGATCTCCTGCTTAAATGTGCTGCGGCAAAGCGATCTGCAATTGGGTAAACCAGAACCCACTGAATTAGTCCTGTGGAGCGTGAACCCGCAAGTATTATCGCTTCTGAAGATGACCAAAATGGATAGGGTCTTCTCCATTGAAGTATCTGCCCGCACTAATCGATTAGCGAGTAGCAATCATCAGCGATCGCTAGATCGCCCCCATCGCATTTCCATATTTTTATATCGGCTCTACCAATCCCTGATTGACATTCCCATTCTATGCGCGATCGCCTATGGGATGTACTTTTTCTATCCTGCGATCGAGCTCGATCCCGCTTTACCCTTACATCCCTCCGTCCGCAGCTTCCCAAAACGGCTGATCGATATCTTGGGCGCGTTAGCAGGCTTGAGCATCACGGCTCTGATATTCATCCCCATTGCGATCGCGATCAAACTTGAGAGTCGCGGATCGGTTCTTTTTAAGCAGAGTCGTGCGGGAATTATGAGCAAACCCTTTGGGATTTGGAAATTTCGTTCAATGGTCAAAAATGCCGAAATGCTGAAGCAAAAGGTCGTCAATGAGATTACCGATTCCACCGATGGAAAATCCGACAGCGATAGTGGTAAGTTTTTTAAAAATAGTAACGATCCCCGCATTACCAAAGTGGGGAAATTATTAAGGAAAACTAGTTTAGATGAGTTTCCACAATTTTGGAATATCCTCGTCGGAGACATGAGTCTAATCGGGACAAGACCGCCTACTTTTGCTGAGATCGGCTTGTATGAAATAGAAAACGAGTACACAGATGAAAAACTAACCGAATGGAGTCGCCTAGATGTCCGTCCTGGATTGAGTGGTTTATGGCAAGTCAGCGGTCGTTCCACCGTAAGAAGTTTTGAAGAGGTAATCGGCTTTGATTTAACCTACAAACAAAATTGGAGCCTAAAATACGATCTCTGGCTAATTTGGCAAACCGTAGCCGTCTTGTTGAAGCGCAACAATGGAGCAGTCTAAGTATCGAATATAGCTATCGCCAAATGTCCTAGGAAATCAACCCCAAGAATTGATGGGCGGCGCTTCGCGCCGCCCATCAATTCTTGGGGTTGATTTGTCTTAAGTCAAGTGACTGTAGCTATAAGTACCTAGATTATACCAATTCCAAAAATGGTAACGCCATTTTTGGAATTGGTATAACCATACTGGGTTTGTTTTTTAATTCACTAAAGTGTTAGCTCACTTCAGTGAATTGGTATTACAAAAGATGAGTGGTGGCGCGAAGCGCCACCACTCATCTTTTAGTAATTAAGAAATAGTTTCCGAATAAACGTCGATCGCTGGGTTTTCGTCATGATCTTTCTCTTTTTCAATATGTTTGCTCTGAGTCCCGATGCCGATCATGACTAAGCCCGGCCAGAATAAATAGGCTAAAATCTCTAAGTTCTCGCCAAAAGTGTAAAAGAATAGCACCATCACCATACATAATCCGACCTTGGCAGGGATGCTCCTCTGTGATAGATAAAGCATATGGAGAAACTCACATCCAAGAGGAATTGCAAGGGATAAGTAACCTACTATTCCCTTAACATACAACAGTCCAAACCAACTGTGATGGGAGCCAATGGGCATGAACTCCACCATATGCGGACCTTTGACAACAACGCCATGCCCCCAGATGGGAGCTTCTTTTTCCCACCGATACAGAGCAATTCTTCCCAGAGCGGCTCGTACTCGTGAAGAATCCTTTCTTGCCGCTGTAAACATGGCGGAAAAATTTTGGATTGCCTCAGAGATCTGACTGGTGCTAATACTGATAAAGAAACTGGCAAATCCACTAGCAATCAGGTTCAGTGGTCGGCTAAGCTTTGACATGTATAAACTCATCAACCACACCGCAGGTAGACAAATTAATGCTAAACGGGAGGCCGAAATTTGGCAGATGACAACGCATCCAGCAATTCCCAACCAACGCAACTTGCGGTCTTTCTCTTGAATAACCATAAAAAAGTAGATGTTTGCCACAAAGCCTGCGGCAGGAGCCCAAGGAGTATATAGCCGCCATCTTGGCTTACCTTCACCAGGATCGATTTCATAGAGCATTACCTCAAAGAAAGCGTCACTTGGACCTCCGACTGCTCTAAGCGGCGAAACATATAGCTTTTGAGGCAGGTGTAGATAAAAAGCAAGCACTAAGGGAATAGATACTAATAGACTAGTCCGACAAACAAGCGCCGAAGCGCGGTACATTAACTCTGGTCGAATTTTTAAACATCCAACCAAAGGATAGAGAGCCAGTAAAGCCCAACCCTTTGCCCAACCAATCGTGGATTTGATGATTTCTCCTAGCCCTAAATAATTATCCAAATGTCCGATTACTAGGGCAACTTCCATCATGAGCATCCCCCCAATCCATACCCAAATTGACCAAGGAATTTCAATTTTGTCCTCTTGGGGAGTCTGCTCGTCCTGTTTCCATAACTCACGACAGAGATGAAAAAACAAAATCCAAGCAACTGCGGCTCCAACGATATACAATCCACCGATCACATAAAACCAATAGGTCCAGATAATCGCAAACCAGACAATGCGTTCGGCAAAATTTTGTGGTTGGATATTCTCTCTTTTCATTAAGTCACTTCCACTAAATAACTTCTATTAAATAACTTCTACAGGCTTGGATTTACCTAAACCTACCTTTTGTTTGATTTCTTTGCGCCACCAAAGCATCACCAGTCCAGTTGTGACCAGAATTGAACCAATACCTGTTCCTAAAAATACAACTGTAGGTTGGGGAGAAGATTTTTTGTCTGGAAGAGAAGGTTTAGACAAAACCTGAATTAAAGGATAGGCAGTGAAAATATCGGATTTTGCTAAATTTATTTTTGCGAGAGTTGAGGCAAACACAGCTTCGGCAATCTGGACTTCTCGTTGTAAGTTATCAAATACGACCTGCTTTTGCACTAGGGATTGTAATCGATCTTCTAGTTGAAAAATTTGTTCCTCTAGGGCTTGATTTTGCGCGATCGCACCCTGCCGATCGGAATCTAAGGCGATCAAATCGCGGAACAAATTCTCTCTACTAGAACCAGAGCTATCACCCAAAACGAGATGGTCGATATAACTGGGTTTAACTTCTTTGCGCAGTAATTCGCCTGCCCTTGAAATCATGGCAGTTTGAGCCGATTTCTGACGGGCTGCTTCTTTAACCACGAGGGGATGATTAACATCCCACTTAGCTAGTAGGACTGTTAAAGAGGTATTTGCCTCGCTATAGTCCTTAGCATTTTGGAGAAATTGGCGATCGGCATGGAGAATGAAGGCATCGCTAACTTCAGGAACCGTTAATCCTAAACTATCGGACAACTGCTGAAAACGCGAAGATATGAGTTCTTTCTGAGCTGAGAGTTCTGCTTTTTGTTTGCGGAGTATTTCAATGTTTGTAGAAAGTTCGCCGACTTGATTGGATGAGCTTAAACCAGAACTTGCTTTATATGCCGAGAGCCTTTTTTGTGCAATTTGTAATTTTTCCCTAGCTTCCTTGAGTGTAACATCATTATTCTCTCCCCGTTTGTCGATTTCTTCGGCGCGTAACATATTTAACCTTGATTGCAACGCAGTGATGATTGCCGTGGCGTTATCTCTGGCTTCTTCGGGAGTTCTCGCTCCGATTTCCATTTCCATAATCGAAGTGTTATCGACTAATTTTACTTTGGGTTTTCCTAATTTACTAATTGGTATTTTTTGACTGGTTGCCGCAATCTCTAAAAGGCTCTCATCGGTCAGGATAAATTGGTAATTTGCTCTAGGATCCATACTCGTACCACCAAAAGGCGAACTGCTGGAAGCCGAAGTCTGTCCGAGATCCGCCAAGTTAACATTTACGCCCAAACCATTGCCAGGCATAATCATTGCCCATTTACTGATATACACTGGTGGGGTCTTTTTGAGATAGGAAATTGCCGCCCCCCAAAGTAATACATTGGCAACTACGCCCAAGATAATATACCGAGAATATCTTAGAAAGCTATTCTTACCTAGTTTAGCCAGATTTGGTAAACCTGAGGTGATGCTCTCGGTCATTTCTTTGTCCCCCCAAAAACGCCCAAGAGCAGATTAAAGGGATTGATTACATCGGAAATAGTCGAGAATACATCGCGTATATCAGTAGTGGTGGAGTCATAGCAGGCAACAGTATCTTCTGGCATCAAAAACGGATTGTCATTATCATTTTTGGAATCCCTCATAATTTGTTCTATCGCCCGATCCCATGATTGCGTTTCCCCAGTAACCCGATCGACGCGCACCAGTAACGCATGGCGATCGTGGGCTGTGACAACGCCTCCCGCACAGTTTGCCGAAACTACGGCTTGAGAAAATCTCGCTCCATAGGGGAAAGAAGATCCATCGGATTTAATTGCCGAACTTGCATTGCTAGTTGCGGTTCGGGTCAAATTGGACATGAATACTCTAATTCCAGGGGGTGTAATTTGGGAAGGTCGTACGTATTGATTTTGGGGCTTATCTAGCCTAGAAACGATGATTTGATCGCCTGCGATTAAAGGAACATCCTCTACAGGATCGCCTGTGAAGATGCCTGTAAAATCGATCTTGCGTTCTTTTCCATTACGAATTAAGCGGATTTCTTGAATATTGGCATTTGGCATTACGCCTCCCGCACCCCGCAAAGCTGCTGTCAGATACCTTTCAGGTGGGTAGTCACCTGAGGATACAGTTTGCTGTTGCGATCGGTCTTCAGCCGATCGCGAGTTGATGATAATTCTTCCTGGCTGAAACGTTTCCCCCGAAACGGTTACCTGCACTGCCGACCATTGTAAGATACTGACATTGACCTGTAGAAACTGGCGTTGAAAATATCTTTGGGCGATTAGAGAGTCGTATATTTTTTTTTGGACCTCGCTAATTTCTAGTCCTTTAACAGACATTGGTGAGAGAAAGGGAACTTGGATATTTCCGTCAAGGTTAACTTCAAACACCCCACTAAATAGCTCTCCTTCTGGAATTAATACACGGATGCGATCGCCTGGAGAAAGAGGTATGGCACTTACGCTTGTTGCCGTACTAAGAGACATAGCAATCGATAAAAGGGCTATAGAAATTATTTTTTGTGAATAGATAACTAGCCTCATATCAAAACTTACTAGATTAATATCGTTGAGTATAACAGAAATTGAGTATTGACTGGATAGCTGACTAATTAGCCAAAAATCAAAAAATACTGTTAAAATTATTAGCTAAATAGGGGGCGAGTAAAGGCATAAACTTTATAATCCATAAATTTTATAATCTATAAAAACTAAGGTGAACCTATGGGTTTTCATATTATGATGATAGTCCATAGGCGTAAATATAAGATTGTGAAACTTTAAGGATTCAATTTTTTGAAGTCGCGGTAATCGAAGTATTGATAATTTTGCCGAATTAGTTTGAACATTTTGTTCGTATTAGTAACTTCCCATAAAAATGTTTTAAAGGTTTGATATTTAGAATATATTTAGATAGAACTACAGCATCCCAAATGTTTTTAGAATTTTTTAGATATCAAAATCATGAAACCTCAAATATTGCATTTACTAAGTGATCGTAATGTTGGCGGGGTAATGGCTTGCACCAATAGCCTGATTCATTCCCATCTATCTAAAAAATTTGATTTTTTGCTGCTAACCCCCAATGAGGCTTTATCAAAAATATCGGTTTTAAAGCCAGATTTAATGATCTTTCACGACCCGCCATCTTGGAAGGTTTTACCACTACTGTTGCGGTTGAGATTTCACGGTAGGGTTATTATTCACGATCACCACTATTCCCAAGATTTTGAATCGAATAATGTAGCTACTAGATGGAGATTTCGACTGGTTTTAACCATAGCATATCGGATTGCTACCCATGTTGTTGCTGTATCCTCCGCTCAGAGGCAATGGATGCGAGATTGCCAATTTATAACATCTAATAATTTGTCGGTGATTCAGCAATGTCGGGTTCTAGAAGAATTTTTAGCTTTGCCAATTAAGCCATTTAGCACAAGATTAGTTTTAGGGGTATATGGTAGGTTTTCCCAGCAAAAGGGAATAGATATTTTCATTAAATCCATGCAGGATCTGCCCGATCTTGATGTAGATATATTGATCGGGGGCTATGGTGAAAATCAAGAGCTTTTGTATCAATTAGCTGATGGCGATCGGCGCATTCAATTTGTTGGTAAATTAGCAGATGTTCCGAAGTTTTTGGCGAACTGTGACGTTGTCATTATTCCCTCACGATGGGAACCTTGGGGCAATGTCTGTGTCGAAGCAAAAGCTGCTGCTAAGCCCGTGATTGTCACCAATGTGGATGGATTGCCAGAACAAATAAAAGACTGTGGTTTAATTGCCGAACCTAATCCTGATTCTCTGAGGGATGCGATCGCTAAAGTCGTGCATATTTATTGTACTTCACCCCAAACTCTGAGCAATTGGGGTAATAGGGGTAGAGAAGATGTACGAGATGCTTGGAACAGATATTTAGCTGAATGGGATCAGTTGTCCGAACGGTTAATCGAAAAATCATAGGTTCGCACTATATTTCGCACTATATACTTGAAATTCATGAAACCCAGCATCTTGCATATTCTAATCGATCGCAATGTCGGTGGCGTTACCTCTTCTGTTAATGGCTTGTTGCGATCGCCACTTTCGGAAAAGTTTGATTTTCTGCTCCTCAACCTTCAAGAAGCTTTTTCCTATCTATTTAAGCCAAGATCTCAATCAAGTCGTAAATTCAAAGTAGACCTCATTATTTTTCACGATGCCTGCTCTTGGAAATTGCTTGTTATTTTGTTACTCCTCAGGCTAAGAGGTAACTTATGCATTCAAGAACACCATTATTCAGAAGCCTCTGAAAGCCTTAAAGTTCCATCTAAATTAAGGTTTCGGCTGATGTTGAAGCTAGCCTATGGTATCGCAAATCGAGTAATTGCAGTTTCCTATGCCCAGAGGGATTGGATGCTCAAATACAAGTTGATTGCACCTCACAAGTTAACGGTAATTCAGCAATGTCGGGAGTTAGAAGACTTTCTAGATGTGCCGATAAAACCCCTAGCTCCAAAACTTACCTTGGGCTATTTTGGGCGTTTTTCTGAGCAGAAGGGTGTCGATCTTCTATTGAAGGCAATGCGAGACCTCCAAGATCTTGACCTGAATCTGTTAATTGGAGGTTATGGGGAAAATGAACCGCTTTTACGTCAATTAGCCGAAGGAGATGCTCGAATTCAATTTTGCGGCAAACTGGCTAATGTGCCTAAATTCTTAGAACTCTGTGATGTAATTATCATTCCCTCAAGATGGGAACCTTGGGGCAATGTCTGTCTTGAAGCAAAATCAGCAGGAAAGCCTGTCATTGTCACAAGGGTCGATGGATTGGTGGAACAGGTCGAAGATTGCGGCTTGGTGGTGGGGGCAAATGTAGAGGAGATGGCGGCGGCGATCGCGAACATCGTCCATATCCATAAAACTTCGCCGCAAACCCTGATCGATTGGGGAAATAATGGCAGAGAATCGGTACGCGGTGCTTGGAAAAAATATCTATCAGAGTGGGAAGAATTATTGTGGCTATCGAAAACCTCATCAAGATAATTAAAACCAAATTAGCTGATCGCTTTCTCCGCAATCTGGGTTGGCTGGGTCTGTCGCAGATATTCATTCGCGTATCTCGGCTCGCGGCGACCGTTGTTTTAGCTAGATTATTAACTAAAGAAGACTATGGACTGGCCGCATTGGTACTAACCACCAATGAATTTGTCAATGTATTTACGCAAAATGGGATTTGGGCAAAGCTTGTCCAAGCCGATGCCGCTGACTTACCGAAACTTTGTCAAACCTCCTATTGGCTGAACTGGATTGTCTGTGGATTAGTATTTTTAGGGCAATGTATCGCGTCTTTCCCCGTGAGTTGGTTTTACCACGATCCGCGCATTGTTCTGCCTATTTGCGTGATGGCTACGGTGTATCTGATCATTCCGATCGCCTTGGTGCAAGCTTCTCTCTCCAATCGCGAAAATCGCCTTCATGTTTCCGCGATCGCAAGCGGCATTCAAGTTTCTGTCGATAATATCCTCACGATCATTCTTGCTTTCTTTGGCTTTGGCATGTGGGCGATCGTGCTACCAAAGGTCTTAGTGGCTCCCGTCTGGGTGATCGTCCATTACCGCAGCAATCCTTGGCGACCAACTAGCGAATTTACGCTCGATAGGTGGCAAGAGATTGTGAGGTTTGGGCGCAGTGTTCTCGGCGTGAAGATTATGCATACTTTAATCAATAATCTCGACTACGTGATTGCGGGTAGATTCTTAGGTGTGGAAGCGTTAGGTTTATATTATTTTGCTTTCAATGCAGGGCTGGGCATCAGTATGAGTGCGATCAATGCCCTTGATACGGCGTTATTCCCCCATCTCTGTGATGCTCGTAATCAGCCAAGGGAATTCAAAGCAAGATATTTCCAAACTTTTACGAGGGTTGCTTGGATTATCTTCCCTTTAGTGATTTTGCAGTCTGGACTCGCGCCATTTTATGTGCCAATTATCTTTGGACAAAAGTGGATACCTGCAATCCCTCTATTAATTCTCATTTGCCTATCAGCGATCCCGCGCCCCTTTGCAAATGTTGCTTCTAATGGGCTTTGGGCGATCGATAAACCTGATTGGGATTTCGCTTGGAATATTCTATTTACAGGTGCTTTTGCGATCGCGCTACTAGTTGGTGTGAATTGGGGCGTGTTAGGTGTGGCTGTAGCGGTTTTCTTGACCCATAGTATTGCTTCCCCTGCTTATACGGTTTGGGTATCTTCCTATATTTCTAAGGTAATGGATAAGGAGATAGTTGCAATAGAAGCAAAAGAGTGAAGTTCTATTGTGGTCATAAGCTTGATGGTTGTTCAAAACTTATAACTGGCTAATAATGTCATTGCAGGCGATCGCTCCTAATCCCACAACATCACAAATCTCTGCGAATATTAGCTAAAATGTTGTAGTGCTACAATTGATTGGCGATATTGACAAATACTTCTACTAGCTCATCTTCTGTCATGCCAGTTTCTAATAGAACTTTTGCAACTGCGTGATCGAGGGAATCTATAGCACTAGTATCGATATTATTTTGAGAGGTTCTTTGTGCTTCGGCGATTTCTTGACCTTGTAGTTTCCATAATTTGATTTTATGTTTAACATTGAGGGTAGTGACGGTTTCGGCTAGTAGTTCATTCAAAGGGGATGTTAATTTGGGCAGTGGCAGTTGTCATTTTGATTTTCTCTTTTTTAAGAATTATGTGTAACTACTTTGATTCCTGTAACTAAAGGGCATCCTAATTGGTGATAAATGAAATTACAAATTTGTGATTCATGTTCTCTTAACCATTGAGGATCATTACCAGAAAACAAATGAATTTCCCAGACAGGTAAATATTTATCACTATTAGCCTTGTAATGAACGATTCTATAAACGGCACTACAGTTATAGAAAAAGTTGATAACTCTAGTTAGACTTTCCGTAATGTTTTTATCGGCTGAAACAAGTTTATTCAGATTAGCTGAATCAAATGCTTTAGGGCTTTTCAAAGGAGTTTTTTTAGTCCGAAAGTCAATCTCATTTTTACCCTTAAAGCCGTTGCATCTCATACATAATGTTTGCGAATTATCTATAGATGTTTGTCCTCCTAAAATAAACGGAAAAACATGATCAACTTGTAATCTTCTATGATCTCCACAGCATAAACAGGAATTACCATCACGTTCTTTAACTTGTTTCTTCTCTTTTTCGGTTAGCTCTCGGATTACGGGCTGAGGCTTTGGTGCAGGAATATCAACAATATGTATATTAGAATCATCGCTAATAATCTTCATTTCACTAGCATGAACTGCGGTTTCAAAATTTCTAAAGGATTTGTAGAAGGTTTGCCATAAAGAATTAGGTTTAGTAAATTCTTCTTGTAAAAACTTATTTCGATCACGATGAATAAGTCTTAAATCAATAACTTTCTGAGCAATTTTATCTACATCATATAATGCTCTATCTTCAAATGGGTAATAATAAGGCACAGATTCATTTTGAGCAATATGACGAACAATCTTAGCTACGCTAGAACTCAATTTTTCACCAATATTGTCTGAATCAGCATCAAAGTAAATTTTGATCCAAGATTCGATCTCAGATTCGATCCATTCATACTCAAGACGCTCTTTAGTCCATTCATCCTTTAAATAAGCTTTGTCGATAAACTTAATAAAATCTTGAAATCGCTTTTGAGTATGCTCATAAACCATTACAAATTCCGTAACGGTTTCCATTGTGTCTTGACTTTCATCATCTTCGGCATAGGTGATTTCAGTCTTGTACCAACCAACAGGGAAAATTCTTGAAAATGGTGGCATTACATAATCGCCGCCATTTTCAAAGGATTTTGAAAGCTCTTCTACTAGATGAATCGCAATATATTCAAGAGGATATCTTTCTCTCTTAGGAACTTGAGTTTCTTTTGTACCACCATCTTCATGGGCAGGATCAGCCCAATCAATTAAACGCTTCCAATCATCAAAGAATAAAACAATATTCGCTTCACTGCTGCCTCCTGCTTTTTCGCCTCGTAAGGCACGACCGATCATTTGGGTCATCAAAATCTGGCTTGTAGTTTGTCTGGTAATAAATACTGTTTGCACAGTAGGCACATCCGCACCTTCCGTTAACATCCTCACATTGATCAAAACATCAAGGGGTGAATGATTGTTATTTTCATCTAATCCAGTTGCAAATTGCCTCAAAATCTTTTGATTATCACTTTGAGTAACCTTATTTCTTGCTTCAGCCGAACCTTTGTCGGCATCGATTTGCGAATAGATTGCATCTACCCTAATACCTTTTTCTCGCAATTTATCTTTTAAATAAACACATTGAAACCAGCGATCTGCGAAAATAATTGTTTTACCATATCGATCTTTATCTGCTAAGTAGCTATTGATAATTGCATTGTTTCTATCCTTATTATACGCAAGAGTTTCTATGATTTTCTCTGGTAAATCTTTATGCTTATTAGTTAATTCTTCATACAAAGCATCATCTAATTCAACTTCTGTACCAGTAGGAATTTCAGTGTAATTTGGTCTAGCCAAAATACCTTGCATCATTAATTTTTCTTTGTCTGCTTGATAAATAATTCCCTGTTTTCCATCAGTAAATATTTTGGAAAGCCAGCCTTTTTTAGCTTTGTCTGAGTATGTTGGCGTTGCAGTCAGTCCCAATAAATACAAGTTAGGTAATAGACTACGCAAGCCTAGAATAGATTCTTGTTCACCGATCAAAAGATTTCGTAAGCCATAGGCGGGAGTATGATGAGCTTCATCAACCACTACGAAGAACTCAGAATTCTGATTGTCATCAATGAATTGCCTTAATGCGGTTATAATATTTTGATTAGTCTTGTCTTTAGCGTTGCTGTGTAGGTTAATGATAGCCGTTTGAGTTGTCATCAAGATCACATCATCTGACAACTGTATTGATGACGCTTTTGCATGGGACTTACTGCTAGAGACACATCGAATATTTATTGTTCTCCGATCTGGAATTTCTCTAACGTTCTCTTTAAAAGTAGCTGCTGCTTGATCTAATAGATAATATGAAGGTGCTAACCAGAGAACTTTGATTTTTTTAGAGAGTGCATGATTACATAACCACCGAACTGCGGTAAATGTCTTACCTGCTCCCGTAGGAAGCACTAGCATCCCACTAGCTGATTTCTTTTTGCCAAGCTGAAAAACTTGATTAAGTGCAGCAAATGCTTCAGTTTGATGAGAAAATGGAGTCTTTGATGGCGAGTCTGCGTGCAACTTTCTCTGTGCATCTAAATCAATCGACTCGTACATAGGTTTTGGACTCTCTCATTAAGTATGTTTTTACAAATGGATTTTTCATCAATCCAAATGACACATATCAAATATAGCTCACTAATAAGCCACATATCAAAAATTTTAAGATTAGATCGTAATGTTGTAGCGATCGCTCTTAATTTACTGAAAAACAGTGACTACACCAAACTAGTCTCAAGACGCGATCGCTGAAAACTTAATTTCAACCTTCTGATTGAGAGCAACAGCAATTTTCTGTAACATTGACAGCGAAGGCAAATCATAATCAGCATCCTCAAGCAATTCGCGATCGCTGATTGCTTAGTACCAACGCGATTATTGTGGGTTTAATGAGAGGCGACATTCAGTAAATACAAGCATCTAAAATGCTCAAAACTTCAGCCAAAAGCTCATCCGCAGCAACCTCTATCAATTTCACCTTTCTCGACTTGTAATCGATAGATTTCACTTGCTCCACCATCACATAGCCAGTTAGAGTTTTACTACTAGAAATTTCCACATGAAAAGGAAAATCGCGCTTCGTATTTGTAATCGGACAGACAATCGCCAAACCCGTATGCTGATTGAATAGCGTATTACTCACCACTAAAGCAGGTCGCCGACCTTTCTGCTCATGCCCAGGCTGCGGATCGAAAGTGAGGATAATCAAATCGCCCTTTTTGGGAATGTAACTAGCCATTTACCAAACTTCCAAACCTACAGGCGCTCCCCAATTCTCTTCTTGAACCTTATAGTTAGAGGGAATTTGGGAAACTAGATCTTTTAGATCATACTTACCTCGGATTTTACGCACAGGTTTGATCACAATCTGCTCCTTAGTGGTGACAATCTCTAGTGCATCACCAACCAGAATATTAGCCTCAGCTAAAACCTCTTTACTGAGTCTAATTCCCTGACTATTACCCCATTTCTGGACTTTGACCAGCATAACTTTTGACGATTATTTTCGCAAAACATGTATAGCCTAAGTATAGCCTAAAGTTTTAAAATTTTGACAAGCGATCGCCCTTAATTCCTGAAAACTAAAACAGCAACCACACCAAACTCGTCTTAAAGAGCGATCGCTGATTGCTTAGTACCAACGTGATCGTTAGGTTTTGGTTGGGTTTGATGAGAGGCGATCGCGGTTAGATACTGAAGATTTGGGCGATCGCTGTATAATAATATCAGTGATAGAAAGGTAAATTCTATTGATTAAAGGAGTAATGGGAATGACAGCACAGCCTATAAATACCAAAATTAAAAATATTATCAAACTGCGATCGAATCATCCAGAATCGATCAGAGAGATGATTCAAAGTGACTTTGCGAAACGATTACAAAGTCTCGAATTAGGGCTACAAAAAACTCAAACACGACTAGAACAATTTGAGACAAAATATCAATGGTCAACAGAAACATTCATCAATCTCTTTACCAGCGATCAGCTACAGCATAGCTTTGACTTTGATGAATGGCTAGGAGAAGCATGGATGTTAACAAAATTGCAACAGAAAATTGCAATTGTTGAAAATGAGGATCTAAACCAAATATGAAACGCACACAAGTAAAAGTAAATTTATCTCTTCCTTTCAAAGCTCTCATAGAAATGATGAGTTCCCTAGAACTGCGCGAGAAGATCAAACTGCGAGAACTATTAGATCGAGATATTGCCGTAACTCAACAAAAAACTCAAAACCTACCCCCACAAGAAACCTCTCAGGAACTCGAACCTGCGATAGAAAGTTTTCGGCGTGGTTGGGATGATGTGATGAATGGCAGAACTAGACCAATTTCAGAACTATGGGATGGGATCGATGTCGATTGATCCATTAGTTGAGCTTAAATTCTCAGAAGAGTTTAAAAATAAACTTCGCAATTTATCAAAAAAGTATCGTAATATTCGCGCAGACTTACAGCCAGTTCTTGACGACCTCCAAACAGGAAACTTTCAAGGCGATCAAATTGCTAACGTTGGCTATACAGTTTACAAACTACGGATTAAGAATCGGGACAACAAAAAAGGTAAAAGCGCAGGTTACAGAGTCATTTACTACGTCAAAACAGCTACATCGGTTTTTCTAGTTACGATTTACTCAAAATCAGAGCAGTCAAATATCACAGCCGCAGAGATTAGCAGTATTCTGGCTAAATATGAATAAAGATTCTGATTGAGAGCGCCAGCAATTTTCTGTAACATTGACAGCGAAGGCAAATCATAATCAGCATCCACAAGCAATTCGCGATCGCTGATTGTTTAGTACCAACGCGATCATTAGGGTTCGTTTGAGTTTGATGAGAGGCGATCGCATCGTAGATTTAGCGATCGGCGATATAAAATATAATCACGATAAGAGGATGATCATCGCATTAGATGTGTAGAATAACTAAAAACTAAAGTTATGAAACAAAGAGAACTGTTAAACCGAATCTCAATTAACCCTAATATCTGTTTTGGTAAACCCTGTATTCGTGGACATCGCATTTGGGTATCTCTAATTCTTGACTTTCTCGCCAGTGGCACTAGCATTCCTGAACTACTAGAAGAATATCCCCAACTACAACCAGAAGACATTTATGCTTGCATTGCCTATGGAGCCGCCATGTCAAGCGATCGCTATTTTAATTAATCGCACTCAATTAGATAGAACTTATAACTTAGCTTATAACTTAAAGAGTTGCTCATACGCATCGCTAATTGTTTTTGCGTGGGCTGTCCAAGAATATTTAGCAGCTTGGGCTAAGCGATCGCTTTTTGAGGGCTGGGCGCTAGGGACTTGCAGGTGATTTTCGAGAACCGTTACCCATTCATCGATACGGTCTAGCGGACAAAAGGTTACGGCATTACCCCCCACCTCGCGGAGAACGGGAATATCGCTCGCAACCACAGGCGAACCGCAAGCCATTGCTTCGATCACTGGCAAACCAAACCCCTCTGACTCGCTGGTGACTAGGGTAATCGTCGCTTGGCGATAGAGTTCTGCGAGTTCGCTTCGCTCTAGCCCTTGCAACCGAATGATACTGTTGCCGATTCCCAAGCTTTGAATCAACTTCTGCATTTGCGGAGTCCATTCCGCTCCTACACGCACCAATTTAAGTTCGGGATAACGTTCGTGGATACCTGCAAAAACCTGTAATAAAATATCGAGACGCTTGCGGACTTGATTGCTACTGATACTCAGCAGATAGGGCTGCTGCCCCACAGATGCTAATGCTTTAGAAGGTTTAGAAGACTTAGAAGCGATCGCTGTAAATTCAGAGGCAATTCCTAGGGGGGCTTGAACTAGTTGCTGAGGATCGAGAAGCTGATATTTTTCTATTTCTTGGCGCACTTCTTGGGTCGTATAAAAAACGATTTTTGCCTTTTGCATTCCCGTAAGAACTCGTTTTTGTCCTTGATTAAAATGCCAACTACGCGGATATTTATCTGGCTCTAAAAGCGATCGGAAAGCATCGAGATCGTGGCAAAATACGCCCGTTTTTTCCTTAGGTAGATCGTGGACGACATTGGCATAACTATGGTCGCAAATATGAAAATAATCAAAGCGATCGCGTCTTTTTTTTATAGCCCGTGGATAGACATAAAAGTGGTTAAACATTGCATCTAAGGTGCGAATGGGAAATTTTTTACCGAGCCAAGGTATGCGCGTTAAAATTTGGTAGTAATGTTCGGGGATAATGGCTTCGGTATTGAAATAGGGGTCAGGATTTTGCTGGAGATAATGCAGAAGCATCTCCGAACAAAAATTCATACTTAGGGAATTATTTTGCGGAAAATTGAAAACTAGGGCAAGATTGGGTAGGCTCATAAATTATGGGATTTTAGAGGAAAATTTTACTATTAATTTGAAGATAAAAGAGAGTACAGTTGTATTAGTATTCTTGCTAAGTAAGTGGGTTTAATTAAATATAAAATCTTAAAACCTGCGGCGTACGCTGCTCGTGCGCCGCAGGTTTTAGATCTGGATTTTAATAGTGCTGAGATACTTAATAGATTTGCGAATAGTTTGTTTTTATGTTGTTTTTAGTCCCCCAAATCTATTAGAACATACTTAACTGAGGTCAGGCAATGGGCGATCTTGCTGTATCTATAGTCATGCCAGCTTATAATGCGGCTAGTTTTATTAGTCAGACAGTCGAATCGGTTCTAAATCAAAGCTTTGTTGATTTTGAGCTATTAATTATCGATGATGGTTCCACGGACAACACCTTAGAAATTGCATATCAATATGCAAATAGCGATCGCCGCATTAGAGTTTTCTCGCAGGTCAATCGGGGAGTATCCGCGACTCGCAATCACGGTATTCAATTGGCAAAGGGTAAATTTATTGCTTTTCTCGATGCCGACGATCTTTGGCTACCTGCGAAACTAACCGCCCATATGGAGCATTTTGCTGCTAATCCCAACTTAGCGGTAAGTTTTGCTCGCGTTGAATTCATGAGTTGGGAAGGTCAACCCACGGGACAAATCTCGACCTCACGGCTTCTCAATCTTAAACCCGAAGATTTTCTCTACGAGAACCCCACTACGACCATGTCGAACCCGATCGCCAAGGCTGAGGTGTTTGCTCAAGTTGGTGGTTTTGCTGAGGATATGAGTTATTCCGAGGATCTTGAATGGTTATTTCGCGTCATGTGTCACCAACGTAAAGATCAAGATAATGGGAAGGTGGTTTGGCAGATTGAAGGAATTGATCGCGTATTAATCTACTATCGCGCCAGTCCATCAGGGCTTTCCGCGTCACTGAGTCGGATGGAATCGGGATGGGATTTGTTGATTGACAAAGCAAGATTGCAAGCCCCCGCACTCGTCAATCGTCACTATTCTTTGGCGAGAGCGGTTCATTTACGCTATTTGGCTCGTCGTGCTTTTCGATTGGGTTTACCGTCTCCAGTCGGTTTAGACTTTATTAATAGAGCGATCGCTTCCGATTGGCGCATTTTTTTACGGGAACCCCATCGCACCTTTTTAACGTTACTGGCGATCTACTGGCGACACTTAGGCAGTTTATTAAAGGCAGTTTATTAAAGGCAGTCTATTCAATTTTATTAAAAAGCTATAAAGGAAATTAGTCATATGCCCAAAGTTTCTGTAATCATGCCCGTTTATAACGTCGAGAAGTATATCGCTGAAACTATTAGTTCTGTTTTGGCACAGACTTTTACGGATTTTGAACTACTGGTGATTGATGACGAATCAAAGGATACAAGTATTGAAATTTGTGAAGGTTTTACCGATGCGAGAATCCAAATCATCCATCAAAAAAATAGAGGTTTGGCAGGCGCACGCAATACGGGCATTCGTCACGCCAAGGGCGAATATTTGGCTTTTCTCGATTCTGACGATGTGTGGCGATCGCAAAAACTCGAAAAACATGTCCAACACTTAGATGCAAATCCTGCGATCGGAGTGAGCTTTTGTAGTTCGGAATTTATTGATGATGATAGTCAACCGCTTGGTAACTACCAAATTCCCCAAATTAAAAACATAACGCCCGAATTAGTGCTTTGTCGCAATCCCATTAGTAATGGCTCGGTTCCAGTTATCCGCAAAGCTGTATTTCAGGATATTGAATTCATCGATAATTTCTACGGTACGGAAGAGAAATTCTATTTTGATGATCGATTCCGTCAATCGGAAGATATCGAATGCTGGATTCGCATTGTCTTAACTACAAAATGGCAACTCGAAGGTATTCCCGAAGCCCTTACTCTCTATCGCGTTAACTCTGGTGGACTTTCCGCAAATATGATAAAGCAGCTAGATTCTTGGGAAAAAGTGATCGCCAAAACTCGCACCTATGCTCCACAATTTCTCGCCCAATGGGAATCTCTAGCCCGCGCCTATCAGCTCCGTTACTTAGCTCGACGCGCCATTCGCAATCAAGATCGTCAAGCGGGAGTGGCTCTAGTGAATCGAGCTTTAGCCAGTAATTGGAAAATTTTAATCTATGAACCCCAACGCACATTGCTGACGATGTTTGCCGCTTACTCAATCTGGATCTTACCCCGTGGTTTATACAATAGTATAGAGAGTTTTGCTCTACAACTCACGGGTAAAAGTCAGCGCAAAGCGATCGCTAAAAATAGAACTTAAGGACTAAAATTTGGTATTGCTCCATTGATTGCCGTTACGAAATATGACAGATAACGATCGGACTAAATTTTGGTGTGTTGCCGAACTTGACGACCTAGAAGTCCTTCACGCTAGAAATATTGTCCGCTCCAGTTCTCGACATACCCATGAAACTCTCACCCTCGGTATTATCGAACGGGGAACTGCAACCCTAAACCACAAAGGAGAATCCCATCCCATTGGATTGGGGTCGATTGTGGTAATTAATCCCGATGATGTTCATGCCTGCTATGCCGAAAAATTTTTGGGCTACGACCAACATCTTATCTATCCAAGCATCCAGCTATTAGAAAGAGCTAACTCTGAAATAACTGGGCGATCGCCCCAAATCCCCTTTTTTCGGAATCCAATCGTTGAAAATAAAAAACTATTTCGACAGCTCGAAGAACTTTTTTGCGTTTTAGAAAATCCATCTTCAGCGATCGAGCAAGAGACCTATTTAATCCAGACCCTTACACTTTTGATTGGTGTGCTGACTGCATCGATAGGTATCAAGGAGCATGGGAATGAACCCCAAGTAGTAAGGCTGATTCGCGACTATCTAGAGGCTAATTACCGAGAGAATCCGAGTTTGAGTCAGTTGGCGATGCTGACCCATTTCAGCCCTTTTCATCTCAGCCGTGTCTTTTGTCAAGCCGTGGGCTTGCCGCCCCATCTATATCTAATCCAAGTGCGTGTTTTAAAAGCAAAAAAGTTGCTATCTCAGGGCGTAGCGATCGCCCAAGTTGCTCAAGATGTCGGTTTTGCCCATCAAAGCCATCTATATCGGCACTTTAAAAAATTTGTAGGTATCACCCCCAAGCAATATCAAAGGCAATTTCAATAGAGCAAGAACGTGCAAGATTGCGATCCCCTTCATTTTCTAGAGTAGAGCCAATTGTAATTTATCCATATATTCTTTAGTCATGACAACCCACCAAGAAGCGATCGTCGATCAGTTCACTCGTCAGGCAATTCCCTTCACCCAACTATACGCCCATAACCACCAAGAATCCCTAGATCTACTCATCCGTATGGCAAGGGTATCTGGTTCCGATACGGTTCTCGATGTTGCCTGTGGCAGCGGGATCGTCGCATGCGCTTTCGCAAAACTTGCCAACCATGTCACGGGCCTTGACATTACACCAGCGATGCTAGAACAGGCAGATCGGCTCGCTCAAAAAAATTCTTTGACAAATCTCTCTTGGCTCCAAGGCGATATTGCAAAATTACCTTTTCCCGATGCAAGTTTTTCCTTGGTCGTGAGTCGCTATGCATTTCATCATTTTGAACAGACTCAAGAAGTTTTGGAGGAAATGCGGCGCGTATGTCGTCAAGGCGGTCGTATCCTAATCGCCGATGTAGCTTTACCACCAGAAAAAATTGAGGCTTACGATCGCCTTGAAAAACTTCGCGATCCCTCCCATACCCATGCTTTAACCCTAGAGGAATTTCCGCAATTAATTGATCGTGTAAATCTTCAAAACGTGGAATGGGCTTTTTATAAAGTCGAACTGGAGTTAGAAAGCCAGTTAGCAGCATCTTTCCCCCAATTAGGAGATGATGAAAAAATTCGCCAGATTTTCCAAGCAGATATTGGGATTGATCGCCTTGGGGTTGGAGCCCATTATAAAAACGAGCGCATCCACTATGCCGTGCCGATCGCCGTAGTAGTGGGTGATGTCGGTTAGCCCTAGAAGGTTGCCGCGAAGCGGCAACCTTCTTTTCTTTGTTTTGATTTTGGCTTACAGCGCTTTGCACTCAAACTGGAGTTTAGACTAAGTTGATTAAGCTAATCAGAAAAAGAGCAGGAAAAAGTAACCCAGAGAATGGAGAACTGGGCAAATCCAAGAGAATGAAAAGGAGAATATTTAGGATTAGGAATTAAGGATGTCTTTGTTGACCTTTTGGGACGAGAAGCGCGTTTTTGATGATAGGAAAGCGAGGATAAGGATCGCGCTTGCGCCCAGATTTCCAACCAAGAGACTTACCACGAGGTTTCGGAGAACAAGCAGGAGAGCCGATCCTGACTAAAAGTGCGGCAAAGCCCTGAGCGACACGACCAAAAGTAAGATTAGTTTGAGGCTTCTGCCAAGGCAAAGGAGTATCAATCACCAGTTGACGCGCCAGCCATAACTGCCAAGAGAGTAACGGCATGAGGTCACTCCAGCGCAAAGCCTGTTGAGGAGTCAGTAATTGTGGCAGCGTCCAATGTAAACGTTGTTGGCAAAGCGATTCCAATGGTCGATGGCAAAACGGCGTAAGTACAAGCGCCAAATCTGCTCTAAAGTTGGCATTTGTTCACCGACCCAAGCTAACCATAAACCAGAGCAATGGGGATGGGTGACTCGAATAACTTGGAAATGTCGTTGGGATGCTTTTTTAAAGTGCAAATCAGACCATTGCTGGATTTGCACCTGTCCGACCGTCTCATCCTCTAAGCTAAAAGTTGCCGATGAGTCCTCCCCAACTATCAGCATTGGCAAGTTGGAATTTATCACCATGCTTGCGAGGACGACCAGAGCCACTATAGGGTTCAGGTGCTTTGTATAAGCATCGATTCGGGCGTAGACGCAGCAATAAGTCTGCTGGGATATCCTCGGTCAAATTCATAAAGGCAGCACTGCCATATTCACTGTCATAAGTAGCGATCGGTCTTACGGACAAATCGCGGCATACTTGCCTCAGTTGGAAGGCTGCTCTTTTGGGCTGCTGTCTCAAAACTACTGATCCGCTCGTGACATAACGGGATTGCCCAACTCCCTGACATTTTCTGGTACCCATCCCAAGGTGCTGTAGTCATGCCCCAACACAATTGGTTTGTTGCCTTCAACCAAATTCGGTTGATGCACAAAACTCCTGTCTTTTAGCGTTTTGGCATGGGGTCTTCCCCACCCCTGTATGGTCTCCTGCTAGCAATGGTCGAATATCTTTGGGTATTTGTTCTACACATAGTCGTCTAAGCCTTCCTCGTCTCGGACGACTATCTTTTAGTGATTCATACAGGCTTGACCATTTCCGCCGATACACCGCAGATAACGATAATTCTGCAAATGATTTCACGCTTGGACTGGTTAACACTGCATCCATTAAGTCAAATATTGCATCTCTTCCATTTCCTAAAAATTATATGCCTGTTGACGAAAGTTCTGTAGTTTATCAATAATCATGACTGTAGATGTGCTTTTCTTTTCATCTACTTTAGGCAGTTTGTATCTCTTTTACTCTGCCTTTTTCCTTTTAGTCTAAACTCCAGTATTTACATTGATGGTGAAATAATTTCTACTACAGGTGAGCATCCTTTCTG
>NZ_ALWB01000002.1 GCF_000332215.1 Pseudanabaena biceps PCC 7429 | reverse complement strand
CTTTTGGGGTATTATTCAATAGAATTGCCGCCGCAGCTTTTAGATGTTCTTTCAGAACTTTGCTTTCTTCGGGTGTCATCTTTTTTAACCTTCTATTTTTTATTCATTTTCTCATATGTCATCTATAAGTAGAAATACTCATTGCATTAGTGAGATGCTCCCCCTAAGTATTGGGTTGTAAAGTGACTTAATTTATTTAGGGCGACTAAAAGTTCATCTAACTTATACTCTTGCGGTGCAGTTTTCGCTGATACTAGCTTATTAGAACTATTGGTAATTTGTATGGGGTTATCGGTAGCTATAGCCCTAATACTAGGCGCTGTAGGGGCAGAAAAATTAGTAGGAGATACAGGAGGTGTTTGCGGCTTATTGTTGGGCGGAGCTTGTAAATTTATGTTACTAGTCTGGGTCTTTGTATTGGTGTTACTTGATGTATTACTGCTGGGACTGCTCGCTTTTGCCTTTGAGTCCGTACTTGCTTGTTTCTCAATTTGAGGAATCGTATCAACAGAGATGGCTGATGCATATGGGTTAGTAAGAGGCTTAGCATTGCTATCTGCCGTTAGCGAACTCTTCACATCCTGCTTGGCAGCTGTATTCGGTGAGTTAGCATCTTGGCTGGCATTTGGTAAAGAATGCTGAGTTACTGTGCCTAATAGGAGCTTAAAGTATGCGACTGTGTTGTATGTATCTGTTTCGATTAAATATTTGATTTTGGTAATGCCCCGTCTATAGTCAGCATTTTTTAGGTCACTATCTGTCAGTACTAGTAGGACTAGCCCATGCGTCAACTTGTAAATAAAAACAACATGACTAGCAAAGTGAAATTCAAAGGACTCAAATCCTTCGGGTACGTTCTCAACAACTTGCAGTACTCCTTGACCTAATGCTTGCTTTGTCCTTTCTAATACGGTATCTAAGCCGTAGAAGTAGGGTCGCATACGGCGGTTTGTGAGAGCAATCCCCACAATGCCTGCTAAATTCAAAAAATCTTGAATAACCTCCCGACTCATCTTTTCTCACGCTGCTTCTATGATCGATATACCGTTCACCCTAGACCAATTACGCATTCTTAAGGCGATCGCTGCTGAAGGTAGCTTTAAACGCGCCGCTGATAGCCTATATGTGTCCCAACCCGCCGTTAGCTTGCAAGTCCAACACCTAGAGCGACAGCTAGATGTGCCTTTGTTCGATCGCGGAGGCAGAAGAGCACAGTTGACTGAGGCTGGACAGTTGTTACTTTCCTATGGCGATCGCATTTTAAGCCTTTGCCAAGAGACCTGTCGAGCCATTGACGATCTGCAAAATCTTAATGGTGGGACTCTAATTATAGGTGCTAGTCAAACGACAGGAACCTATCTAATGCCGCAGATGATTGGTTTGTTTCGCAAAAAATATCCTGAAGTCTCAGTACAACTCCACGTTCATTCTACAAGGCGAACTGCATGGAGTGTTGCTAACGGACAGGTAGACTTGGCAATTATTGGCGGCGAAATTCCTGCCGATCTACATGACTCTCTAGAGATTACACCCTATGCCGAAGATGAACTTGCGCTAATTCTACCAATTTCCCATCAGCTTGCTCAAGTTGGAGCCTTGCCGATTGACGAGCTATACAAGTTACAATTTATTACCCTTGACTCACAATCAACTATTCGCAAGGCGATTGATCGTGTGCTCCTTGATAGTGGAGTCGATCCGCGCCAATTAGCGATCGCTATGGAGCTAAATTCAATTGAGGCAATTAAAAATGCCGTACAAGCTGGTTTGGGGGCAGCATTTTTATCAGTAACTGCTATCGAAAAAGAGTTGCAAATGGGGGCTTTGCAACAAGTGCGAATTGACGGAGTTGTCATCAAACGTATGTTGTTACAAATTCGTAATCCCAATCGCTATCGATCTAAGGCAACTGAAGCTTTTTGTAATGAAGTATTACCCGTATTTCGAGATAAAGCTTAGTTGCAATCTGGTTAAAGCTAGCAAAGTTCTAAACCCATATAAAGCGATCGCGATAAAATAAAAATTTCAAGCCTAATTTTTCCCATTTTTCTTTTTCTTTCTAAACCATGAGCTACTTCCGCCCAGCCATTGATGCCATGACAGGTTATGTCCCTGGAGAACAACCAAAGTCGGGTATCAAGGTTATTAAACTGAATACCAATGAAAATCCCTATGCGCCTTCGCCAAAGGCGATCGCTGCCTTACAAAACATTGATAGTGATGCCTTGCGCCGCTATCCCGACCCCTTTGCCCATGAGTTTTGTCAATCTGTCAGCGAGGCTCTGGATGTGCCTGCGGATTGGGTGATTGTGGGTAATGGTAGTGATGATGTTTTAAATATTTTGATCAGGGCTTGTGCGGAAGGTGGCGATCGCAAGGTGGTTTATCCGATGCCAACCTATGTGCTATATCGGACTTTATCGGCGATGCAACCTGCGGAAATAGTCGAAGTCCCCTATGGTGAAAATTTTCAGTTACCGATCGCTGAATTAGTGGCATCCAATGGGGCTGTAACTTTTATCGCCTCCCCCAATAGTCCTTCGGGACATGCCGTGCCTTTGGACGATTTACGCCAATTAGCAGGGCAGGTTTCAGGTATTCTAGTGATCGATGAAGCCTATGTCGATTTTGCAGAATATTCGGCTTTGCCTTTGGTGCGAGAGTTTGACAATGTAATCGTGCTACGCACCCTATCAAAAGGTTACTCCTTAGCAGGCTTGCGTTTGGGCTTTGGGATTGCGAATCCTCAGCTTCTTTCAGGACTATTTAAGGTTAAAGACAGCTATAACATTGATGCCGTAGCGATCGCGGTGGGTACTGCTGCCATGCGCGATCAAGAATACAAAAATAAAAATGCTGAAAAAGTCAAAATTTCAAGAACTAAACTTACTTTAGATCTCAAAAGTCTTGACTACACCGTACTAGAATCGCATGGTAATTTTGTGCTTGCCACTCCACCCAAAGGCAATGCTGAAGAGATTTATTTAAAACTCAAAGAATCTGGCATTTTAGTCCGCTATTTCAATCAAGTAGGACTATCTGATAAATTACGAATTACCGTTGGCACTGATGAACAAAATCAAGCTCTAATTGATCTGTTATCCATTCTTTAAGATTTTTAGAAAATTTTCTAATTAGGTGGTGGATAGTTAAAGCATGATCGAGGGATCTTTATCTTTTTACCTTCATAAAACGAATATTTTAACGTCAGTTCATATCAGTTCGGATTAAGCTGGCAAATTTTAAAATCCCAATAAAATCCCAAAAGTAAAAGCCTTGCTAAGTAAGGCTTTTACTTTTGGGATTTGAGAAAAGGTTTGCGTAGCAAACCCTTTCTCAACGTCAGTTCGGGATAAGCTGGCAAATTTTAAAAGCCCAAAAATAAAAGCCTTGCTTAGCAAGGCTTTTATTTTTGGGCTTTTAAAATTTGTCAGCTTAACCCAAACTGACGTTAATTAGTACATAAAACCCAAGCAGAGGAGGTTGGCACTTCGTGCCAATCTCCTCTGCTTGGGTATGGAACCATAGAAATAGTAGAGGCTATTTCAGAATATTTTGTAAAGTGCTGACGACTCGCTGCTGTTGTTCTTCGCGAAGTTCGGGAAACATGGGTAAAGACAGAACGCGATCGCAAATATCTTCGGTAACGGGGAAATCTCCTTTTTTATAGTTGAGGTAACGATAAACCTCCTGTAAATGCAGGGGTAAGGGGTAGTAAATCATCGTGATGATATTTTGTTCGCGAAGCTGGGCTTGCACCTGATCTCTTTGCCCATCGCCGATGCAAACTGTGTATTGGTTCCACACACTACTCGCACAGTAGTGAGGAGAGACTAGCTTGGGAATATTGGCATCTTTCAGCAGATGGGTATAGCGATCGCTAATTTCCCGACGCTGGTCATTCCACTTGTCGAGGTAGGGCAGTTTAACCTGTAATAGAGCCGCTTGCAGCGCATCGAGACGAGAGTTCATGCCGATATATTCGTGGTAATAGCGCTTCGGGCTACCATGTTCGCGCAAAATATGTAATTTTCTGGCAACTTCGGGGTTATTGGTGGTCATCATCCCCCCATCGCCACAGCCACCCAGATTTTTGGTGGGATAAAAGCTAAAACAGCCCACATCCCCAATATTCCCCACCTTTTGTCCGTCAAAGGTCGCCCCTGTTGCCTGAGCGCAGTCTTCGATGACGTAGAGATTGTGCTTTTTGGCGATCGCCATCAGCTTGGTCATATCTACGGAGCGACCAAATAGATGCACAGGCATGATTGCCTTAGTGCGCTCGGTGATCGCCGCTTCGATTAAATCCACATTCATATTGAAGCTATGGGCTTCAATATCGATAAATACTGGCTTTGCCCCCGTCATACTAATCGTTTCTGCACTGGCAAAAAATGTAAATGGTGAAGTAATTACTTCGGCACCCTCCCCAATGTCTAAAGCTCTTAGGGCTAAATACAGAGCATCAGTACCTGAGTTGCAAGCAATACCGTGATTTGAGCCGATATATTGCGCAAATTCAGTCTCAAACTGACTTACAGCTTGTCCGCCAATGTATTGCCCCGATGCCAGTACTTCTAACGCCGCTTTGTTGAGGCGATCGCCAATTTGTTGATATTGCTGCGATACATCAAAGGGAGGAATTTTATTCACGTTGAAACGATTCTAGATTGCCTCAACTATTTTAAACGCTATCATGCAAACCATAACTAACTAAAGCAATCCTAAATATAGCTGCCGTCAACTGTATCAGGAAATAAAGCCCAAAAGAGGGTTGCCGCGCTCCGCGCGACAACCCTCTTTTGGGGCTAAACGAATGCTATGCGTCGTTTATTTTGTTTCGTGACGGGCATAGTCATCTTGAAAGCGAATTATGTCGTCTTCTCCCAAATACTCACCATTTTGCACCTCGATCAAGATCAAAGGAATAATTCCGGGATTTTCTAACCGATGAGCCGTACATTTTGGTACATAGGTGGATTGATTGGTACTAATCATTGTTTCTTTATCTCCACAGGTTACCTTGGCTGTACCTGAAACAACGATCCAATGTTCGCTGCGGTGGTGGTGCATTTGGAGACTGAGACGATGCCCAGATTTAACTTCGATCCGTTTGATTTTGTAACCGCGACCTTCTTCGAGGGTAGTGAAGGATCCCCACGGACGTTCTACAGTAGGTCCATGACCATGCGATTCCCCATTTAGACTTGCTATGCTTGCGATCGCCGAAGAAACTTCTTGTACTGGTGACATAACTGCAATTTAGAAATCTGATTACTTCCTAGAATAACATCAAGCCCAATAATCCTCTTTAAACAGCATTATTTTCATCATAAATAATGAGTAATTCATCATAATTAAAAACGAAGAGCATACCGCCTGCATAGCAGGCAGTACACTCTTCGTTTTTGGTTTATTGCGATTTTCAAATGAGTGCTTGCAGCTAGCCTGCGGACAGTTTTAGAAAATTAGAAAATAGAAAAAGCCTTTCATCGTTTAATTTGTCGTTATTGAAAACCTGCTAAATTGCATCCTCATTGCATCCTCATTACCCACTTGTTCTTATACTCTCCTCCCCCTAAAGAAATAGACCTATAAAATCCAGAAATAGCGGTGCGGGGCTTTGCCCCGCACCGCTATTTCTGGATTGGGAAGGGAGTAGTGCGATCGCTTACTAATTTTGTCTGAAATTTTGTCCGAAATTTTGTCTGAAGTATTTATATATACATAGCTAAAGATGGATCTGCGTCTCAATAGTTATTGGAGAATTCCGATCGCGTCGAGAAACGGCGTTTATAGCAGTAGTCAGTTATGTTAGTTATGTTAGTTATGTTAGAACGAGCTCAAAACCCATGCCTAGAGTGGCGGCGCTTCGCGCCGCCACTCTAGGCATGGGTTTTATGACATAACTTCCTTAGCTATAGCGATATTGAGATATAGCGATATTGACAGAATTGGGACAAGATCTTTTTAGGTTAGATTTTAATGGCTGAGGTACTCAATCCGACTAAGCTCTTATTTGACCTACATCGAGGCACTGAAATTGCAGAAACTTTTTCTGGATGCCTAGAGCCAGAGGTAATTGCGCTGCGAGTTACCAATGGGATCGTGGAGCGGTTTGACTGTGCTTTTGCAAGGATTTGGTTACTAGAGCCAGATCGAACTTACCTGAAGCTCGTCGCCTCTTCGGGGATGTATACACGTACCGATGGTAGATTTGCCAAAGTACCAATCGGCGCGTACAAGGTGGGGAAAATTGCCCAAAATCGGGTTTCCTTTCTCAGTAACAATTTAGCCGATGAAACTTGGGTAGGCGATCGCCATTGGGCGATTACCAATAATATTCTGGGATTTGCAGGTTATCCCTTAGAGATCAAGGGCAGAGTCGTAGGCGTTTTGGCAGCCTTTAGCCATCACAAAATGCCACCCGAATTTCTAGAGTTTTTGCGGATGCTCTGTACAATTGCGGCGATCGCCATTGACAGTGCCTTTAACCATCAACAGGAAAAGCAGTCTTGGCAAGCCCTAGATCGGCATCCTTGGCAGGAGCGCACCGCCCTATCCGATCGCCTAGCCGATATTTTGCATTCCCATCGGTTAACGCTGGTGGGCACTGAGCGATCGCTAGATCTCACACTTGAGTACGTATTTTTACGCACGGCGGAAATTCTGAATAAAATTGGCGGAGCCTATTGCCGCTTAATTTATGCCGATACAGCTATATCTCTAGAAGCGATCGTAGCGACCCCCACCGCACAGACGAACAATGCCCTTCATAATCATCCCCATAATCATCCCCAAATATGGCTGAGATCGCTATTTCACGAATTGTTTGTCATCATTTCCAGTCTGGGTGGCACGATCGATATTCATAGCACCGAGTTACAAATCGCGATTATGATTCCCTTTATTAAAGAAACTAATCCCCTATCCGAGCGGGAATTGGAAATGATGCAGTTATTAACCCAAGGACTGCGCGATCGCGACATTGCCCAACAATTGATCATTAGCGAAAGCACCGTAAAATTTCATATTAATAATATTTTAGCCAAACTCAAGGCGAGAACTCGTTTTCAAGCTCTACATTTAGCGATGGTCAATGGGTGGCTGCAATAGAGTTGTTTTTAGCTTGACGGGACGATCGCAAAAAAACAACAATGGGTTTACTCAAGTTAAATAAGTAGCTAGTTACAATTAAATATAAAATCCCAAAAGCTGTAGCGCACGCTGCGCGTGCGCTACAGCTTTTGGTTCTGGATTTTAATTATGCCCAGCTACTTAAAAACTGCCAAATTAACCTAAGCTAAAAGCTAAAAGCTAAGAGCTAAAAAGCCCCATAAAACTATGACCAGAACCGAACGCGACTCCATGGGGGAAATGACCCTGCCCGATGATGTTTATTACGGTATTCAAACTGCTAGGGCGATCGATAACTTTAAGATCAGCGGACTTAAGCCCCTTCCTACTTTTGTCGATGCTTGCTTACTCATCAAAAAAGCGACAGCATTAGTTAATGCCGAACTCGGTTGTATCCCTGTTGGTATGGGCATGGCGATCGCGGCGGCGGCGGATGAAATATTAGATGGTCAATTACGCGATCAGTTTGTTGTTGATGTTTATCAAGCAGGCGCTGGCACATCCCACCATATGAATGTTAATGAAGTCTTAGCCAATCGCGCCCTAGAAATTTTGGGTGATGTTAAGGGCAATTACAATGCTGTCAATCCTAACGATCATGTTAATTACGGACAGTCAACTAATGATGTCATCCCCACTGCGATCAGAATTGGCGCGTTATTAGCCCTAGATCATGTGTTACTTCCTGCCTTAGCAAATCTCAACGAACAGTTACGGATCAAGGCGATCGCCTTTGCCGATATCGTTAAGTCTGGACGCACCCATTTACAGGATGCAGTTCCCGTTAGACTTGGGGACGAATTTCAAGCCTATGCCCAAATCATTAGCGATCACATTCAACGTATTCACCTCGCCGCCAACGATCTCAAAACCTTAGGCTTAGGGGGAAGTGCGTCGGGGACGGGACTAAATACCCATCCCCGCTATTGCGATCGCGTAGCCGAGAAATTAAGTGAAATTACTGGGTTTGAACTCAAACCCGCCAGTAACCTCATGGCAGCGATGCAGAGTATGGCTCCCTTTGTAAATGTGTCGGGTGCGATCCGTAACCTTGCCCAAGATACTTGCAAAATTGCTAACGATTTGCGCTTGATGGATTCGGGACCCAAAACAGGATTGCGAGAAATTCAACTGCCTCCCGTACAACCAGGATCCTCAATCATGCCTGGGAAATACAATCCTGTAATTGCGGAGATGACAAATATGGTTTGTTATCAAGTAATTGGCTATGACACCGCGATCGCCTTTGCCGCCCAAGCAGGTCAATTGGAATTAAATGTGATGATGCCTCTCATTGCCTACGATCTAATTCAGAGTATTGAGATTTTAGGACGAGCGATCGATACCTTGGCAGCAAAATGCATTCGCGGCATTACAGCCGTCGAAGATCGCTGTCTAGCCTACGCTGAAGGCAGTCTCTCACTGGTGACGGCTCTAAATACCCATATTGGCTATCTGAATGCTGCGGATGTGGCAAAGGAATCGTTGGCAACGGGCAAGTCTCTGCGTCAGGTGGTTTTAGACAAAGGGCTGATGACAGCGGAGAAGTTAGCTGAAGTTCTCGATCTCGAACAAATGAGTCGTCCCAACGGATAGCCTTCATCCCTCGATTCCAAACCAATAATTAGCGTTGCGGTGCGAAGCGCCGCCACGTCTAATTCTTCACTGGGAAGGGAGTAGTATGAGGGTTTTGAAAGCTAAAAAATGGCTACGCCATTTTTTAGCTTTGGTATCAGGTAGAGAGAATAGGGAAAAGGGGATTTTATTTAGTAATTCATGGAGAAATAGAAGACTATGTTAGCAGTAGCAGTATTGGCGGCGGGTAAAGGAACGCGCATGAAATCGACCTTACCCAAAGTTTTACAACCGTTAGGAGGTAAATCCTTAGTTGAGCGCGTTCTCAATGCCACGGATCCACTTCAAGCCGATCGCCGCATTGCGATCGTAGGTTATTGCAGCGATCTAGTGCGGGAGGCTCTTGCTTCTTATCCCCATTTGGAGTTTGCCGAACAAGCAGAGCAATTAGGGACTGGACATGCTATTCAACAGTTATTAGAACCCTTGGCAGGTTTTGAAGGGGAGTTAGTCGTGCTGACTGGAGATTCGCCATTGATGCGTGCGGAAACAATTCAAGCCCTCATCGATAGCCACCGCCAACATCAAGCTTCGGCAACCGTACTGACAGCCATCCTTCCCAATCCCACGGGATATGGACGGGTGTTTTGCGATCGCACCATGCAGATCGAACGCATCATCGAACATCGTGACTGCAATCCCGAACAAATTCTCAACCAACGAGTTAGTACTGGGGTTTATTGTTTTGATTGGTCGCAATTGGCTCTGGCTCTACCAAAGCTGACGACAAACAATGCTCAGAAGGAATATTATCTCACTGAAGTCTTTGATTATCTCACTTCAGTTTATGCTAGCGATTTGGAAGATCCCGATGAGAGCTTGGGGATTAACGATCGCCTTCAATTAGCCCATGCCTACGCAGTGCTGCAAAAAAGAGCGCGTGATAAATGGATGCGGGCAGGGGTAACGATGCTACTGCCTGAAACCATTACCATCGACGATGAAGTAGAACTCGCCCCCAATGTCACCATCGAACCCCATTCCCATTTACGCGGCAATACAAAAGTTAGTGCGGGTACGACGATTGGACCATCTAGCCTCATCGAAAATAGTATCATTGGGGAAAATTGCTCTGTACAATTCTCCGTGATTGAAGATAGCCAGATCGCTGACAACTGTAGAATTGGTCCCTTTGCGCGCATTCGTGGTGAATCAGTCGTCGGTGAAAAATGCCGCATCGGTAATTTTGTAGAACTTAAAAATGCCAAAGTGGGCGATCGCACTAATGCCGCCCATCTCAGTTATTTAGGAGATGCGACCATCGGTCAACAGGTAAATATTGGCGCGGGCACGATTACCGCTAATTATGACGGCTTTAAAAAACATCCCACCATCATTGGCGATCGCAGTAAAACTGGTTCTAATTCTGTCCTCGTTGCTCCCATTCAAATCGGTGAAAACGTAAATATCGCCGCAGGTTCGATAATTGTCGAGGATGTTGCTGATAATTCTTTAGCGATCGCGCGATCGCAGCAAGTTACCAAACCTGATTATTACGATCCAGAAGGTCGGAAAAAAAATTAAAAACAAGAATTAAAAACAAGAAGATGTGCTTTGCACATCTTCTTGTTTTTAGGAAGGACTATAAACGCTTTTTTTTCTTTTTTCCTGCTTTTGTGCGTACATTAACCGATCTCCCTCAGCCAAAAGATCGTTAATTGATTGATGTCGGCTAGAATCGAACGCAACGATGCCAACACTACAAATAATTTGGTAACCACGATTGGATTTTTGATTAAACTCTTCTAGCGATCGCTCCAGACGCTCCAAAACTAGTTGCGTTTCCTCGCGATCGACATTAGACAATAAGGCGACAAATTCATCCCCTCCCAATCTGCCCACTACATCCGACTCCCGAAAAGATTCTTTTAAAATCATACTAAAATCGATTAAAGCTCGATCTCCCTCCGCATGTCCATAGCGATCGTTGATTTCTTTAAATAAATCCAGATCGAGAAAGAAAAGAGAGGCTGGTTTATTTTCCCGTTTGCATAATTTGAGAGAATATTGAGATAGCGCCACAAAACCGCGCCGATTGGATATTTGGGTTAGCTCGTCAATGGTTGCTAATTGCAATACAGCCAATTCTTGTACAGCCATCTGTCCGAGATCCTGCAACAACCTTCGATCCTCTTCGTTAAGTATGCGCGGACATCGATCAATCAAGCAGAGTGTACCTAACTTTATGCCCTTAGATATAATCAATGGAACTCCTGCATAAAAGCGAATTTTCGGCTCATCAATTACATAGGGATTATCGTAAAATCTATCGTCCAGCAAAGCATCCGCAACTATAAAAATTTCATCCCCTACAATAGCGTGACCACAAAAGGATACATCACGAGATTGCGGCATTTGGGAAGGTTCTATGCCTTGAGACGATTTAAACCATTGGCACTTAAGATCGACCAAACTTATCAAGACAATAGGCACGCCAAATAATCGCTTTGCTATTCTAGTAATTCGATCAAAACGTTCTTCTGGCTCAGTATCAAGAATATTTAGCGATCGCAATATTTCTATGCGGACATCTTCATTTTCTGGGTATTCAGGTACTTTCATAGATAAATGCTAAAAAAAAATAATACGTAAAACAATATCTTTATGGATGCATGATATCAAAACCAATTCTACTAATACCAAAGCTCAAAATGGCTACGCCATTTTGAGCTTTGAAAACCCTTACTGGGTTTGGTTTTCAATCCACAAAAGTGTTGTCACACTTTCGTGAATTGGTATAAAAGGACTGTTGTCTAAAAAGAGTTAAAAAAGGGCTGTAAGTTTTAATCAGGCAATTGTGGGTTTAATATTAAAATTCTGAGCGTACCGCCCACAACACGGGCAGTACGCTCTTCTAGATTCTTAAATTATGCTGAACTACTTAGTAGTTATATTCATCAGCCCATCAACTTTCGGACTCTTTCAACATGTTTCGGTGCGTTCAATTCTGTAAAAAGAGCGATCGCCTTTTCAAAATCATCTTGATAACCATGCTCTCGCATCTCACGAGCAATCAAAGCTTCTTCTACTAATACCTTTGCCAGATCTAACTTTGATTCTATCTTCATCAATATATTTTTCGATTGTAAGCAGTACTCCTTTGCTTTTGTTAGATCTCCTATATTTCGATATGTTTCTGCAAGTCCATACATTGCCTTGCCTTCTAACTGTCTGTGGCTAGTTTCATGACTAAATTTTAAAGTCGTGTTGTAAATTTCTAGAGCCTTATCAAACCTTTTACTCATAAGACATACAAATCCAAGATACATCAAAGCAAATCCTTTCCCCCCGCGAGACATAGGCAATGAGCGATTTACGATAGATGCATAAGCCTCTTCAGCAATCGCTACCGAAGCATCATGATCTAGTTCCGTTGCAAGCATGAAAGACTGAGGTATTTGTGGATAAGTAGAAAAATATGGCGCAATTAATGGGTGATTAGCCAAGGACTTGTACTTATCAATATTGTTTATATATTGCTTAGTTAGTACAATCGCTTCTTCAAATTCACCCAATTCCATTTTGCAAGCAATAATATGAAAAATATTCGAGATCAGAAAAACTATTAATTGTGGGGAGTTGACTTCCTCGATAAGTTTGATTGCGGTTTCTAACGCTAACACTGACTTTCGAGCTTGTCCTGAGAACAAGTATAAGCTTCCATAAAAAGTTTTTACAAGTGCCAAAATTGACATACCTTGTTCAGGAGGTAAAAGCAATGCTCGCTCTTCTACTTTATCTAACAGCTCAAGCACCAAAGTTGGAGAAAACCTTCCATAAAAAGCCATATGAAGATGTTCATCTTCAATTAAATCTCGCCTCAAGAATATTTCCAAAATTTTATTGAGAGCATTTATTTCTAAGTAGTGATAGCAAGGCTCAAATGCCATGAGGATATCTTTGTCAGTATCTAAAGCCTGAACATGAGCTTTCCAAAAGTCAGCAGCCCTGTGGTGTGCTTTAGTAAATTCTTCTTCATTTTGCTTGAGATGACGTACTGCCTCCGCCCTCACAATTGGATGTAATGAATATTCTCCATTGGCTAACTCCAATAAAGACCGATTTTTGAGAACCTCAATAATGTCGATATGACTTGCTTCAGGGCTATCCCATAACTGATAGAACAAAGCCTCAATTGGAATATAGGGAATACTCTGATAGCGATAACAACCCATCCTCCTTAAAAGACCATAGGCTAATGGCTCTATGGTTACTAAGCGTTCTAAATGTCCAGCGACCAGATCTTTTAAATCTGCCGAAGCAAGTATATCTGACCCACGTTGTTTCCAGAAATTTGTGGCATCGCGATCAAAATCCACATATATTTCACCACATAGACTAGTCATGGCTTTAGCATTCCCACCCAGTTTACTGTACATTTCGGCTAATGATTGCTCGTCAAAATTGACATTGTTATAGGTAAAATAATCTTGCCAATCAGACTGACTTAATGATGGAATAGCGTAATTATATACACTGCGTAATCGAGATTCTAGCAACCGACATCGGCTTGTAACAAGAGTCATAGACTTAACTGAGTGATCTGATAGCACGCTAAATAGTTCTAAATATTGAGCGTGATCTGTAATGAACTTCCCGTTTTCATCCAGTAAGCTCTCAATATTGTCAATCAAAAAAGCAATTTTCTGTTCCCTAATTATGCGTCGCAATCGATCTAAAGTAACGCCAAACTGAGAAGATGGCATCTCCTGAAAATCTCGATTAAACCATTCGTCTAAAATGCTTTTTGCTGAAGGAATATTTGCGGCATCAATGGGCATATATAGTTCAATAAACCGATATCCATCAACTGCTAGCCCTTGTAAATAGTTTTGCGCTAGAGTCGTCTTACCCTGACCACCGACACCATATATAACTATTAATCTGTTAGTTTTTACTAGAGCATTAATACTTTCTATAGCTCTATCCCTTCCCAAAAAGCTGAGGTTTGGTTGTGCAAATATTCGCTCTTGTAGCTCATTGGGCTTAAGCCCTAATGCTTGGCAGCAAGCAATAAAGCTTGCAGGACTTATCTTTACTTTGCCTGACCGAAAACGATTCCAAGTCTCTAGAGACACATTCGCTTTTTCTACCCAATAGTCATCGGTCTTGTTCCGCCCACTGCTTTTAATGGCTTCGTTTACCTTTTCAATACCAGCGATCGATAGCTTCCAATCATTAGGCATAATGAAACCCTCACTAATTCAAGCTGACCCTTGAACTTTACACTTAGTTCACAAAATTATCCCAGATTTTAGAGATAAAAATATAACAATTTCATATTTTTATTTTGCCATTTTTTTGTCAGTGAATGCGAAATGTTCTGACAAAAAAGTATCGTGATGACAATACTTTTTTGTCATTTTTTAGTCAACTAGTCAGTCATAGATTGACAATGACCTTTTCGGAATTTGCTGCTTTAATCGAAGTTGTGAGTAGTTAGACGCAATTAAATATATCCTCCAAACTTTTAGCGTATGGTTACAGGTTTGGGTTAGCGACAAACCCATCTAGCATTTAATTCCAGCAACCTACTTATTCCTTAAAGCTAATCTTATTTGGCGGAGAAAAAATAAATGTATGGATGATAAAAACTTGGCTCGATTTTCAAGTTTTACTGTCTCATTAGGAACTGTTTTCTTAATCTCATTACCTGTATCAGCACAGTATTGTAGACGTGGGGAAACAATGGAACAGCGTGGAGCCATATCAGTTCGAGCGAGAGCTGAAGGAGGCTGTGGATGGACAAATGCAAGTTGCGAACAATTTCACGATAGGAAAGAAGAAGTTTATAACGCTCCAGATGGATGGGCGATTGTTAAATATCAACAAAGAACCCTAGATTCGATTCGCATACAATGGACTTCTGCATCTATTTCTCTTATTAAAGGTGGACAACAGTATGCATCGTCAAGAAATTCCGCTTCTAACAGTAGCTCTAACATGAGTGGCAACGTAAATGCTGGAACTTATGGAAACTATTCAGGTAGTTATAATCAATCCTCTTCCTCTTCTGGCAATCAGGCTGCAAGAAATTCCTCTCTAGTTACTGGCATCATTTTAAAAGTGGAAGCCAAGGCAGAAAAAGCTTTTGGTGGTGGTTCTGGTTCAGCAAGAACAGAAGCTGTTGATGTTGTACTACGCTGCGTTAACTGAGCAAAGGGAAACCCCTTACGAATAGATTGAAAGCTGGCAAGGAAAAACCTTGAAACATATTTCAGAAATTCCTGAGATAGAAACGCACTAAACAATTTATCTGTTTATCTATTTTTACATTGAGGAAATCTACCATGTTGAGTAAACTTATTGCTGCTTTTGTTATTCTTTCAACTACTTCTCTATCAATTCCCTTGGCAGTATTTGCACAGTCTAGCTCTGGTACTCCATATACTGACAAGTGCGTAGAAGTTTTCCTCAAAACTAAATCGGACATGGAAAGTAACACAATTACACCTAGCCAGAAAGTGACTACTGACAGCACCGCAATAAAAGTATGGGGTGAAGAAGTCCATACATTACAGATGAGAAGGATAGTTCCTTATGGTTCTGCCGATCCTTCTGGCAGATAATTTTGAGTAAACCTAGTAGCCAAATTGAGAGATGCACGTTGTACATCTCTCAATTTTTGTCTGGAATTTAGTACGATCGCCAATATCAAATTTCATCGGGATTTATTCCCAGTGACTTTAAATAAGTTTCTAACTTTTCCTTCTGTTGACGTTCTTGTAGCATTTGTTGGCGTTCTTGCTCAGCGAGCATCTCAGCATTCTCAGCACGTTCTTCAGCAGTTGGATATCGCACGCTATTGCGATCATACCAATAGACCCACTCGCGCTCCCAATTACCACGATTACTAATTTCACAGCCAATACCTAGATCGATTTCTGGCATCCATACCATTTTTCCACCTTCCTGCAAAAGTGAAACCGATGGAATAAGTTCGTACTTGCCATTCATTAACTTATAGACTTCTAAAGATTGATGTTTTTTGTAAATCCCTCTTCTTCCACTCAAGGCATTGTAAACAACATAGTAGAGAATTCCTAAATCCTGATATTGCAAGAGCTTGCGATCATATTCGCCATTATACTTTTTAGAGATGACTTCGAGCGCAAGAATTGGCAGTACTTTTTCCTGCCATAGCACATAACTTAATCTTCCACCTTCATTAGTCAGTCTCTCTACGCCAAGAGCTAAAAAAGCATCAGGAACAATTGCTTTAGATTTTTCAGGTTCCTCAATATTTGGCTCGTAATAGAAACACATATCTACACCCCAAAACCAATCTTGGCGATCGCCCCAAATTGATCGCAGCAAATTTAGGAGAACATTAGGAATATCATTTTGGAGTTCATTATCCACAGGAGTTTCGTCGGAATCTGGTAGGTCTTCCGCAGTAGGTAGATAGCGGTGTTCGTAAGGTATTGTAATCATAACTTTTTGGTATGTTACGTTAGCTTTGTTATGCCATAAGTATAGCAAAACATAAAAAGTGAATGAATGCGATCGCATTCATTCACTTTCACCCAGTCAGTAGCTATTTCCAGATATTTTCCCAAAATGGAGTTTCGACAGGATCGGGCAAACTAGAGATATTCATCTTGCGACGAATATCGAAAAGATTCCAGCCTGTTAAGCTTGCGAGGGTTTGGGCTTCTTTCTCAAAACGCGGACGCAGCGATCGCTGATATGCTTTTCCAGCATCACAGTTTGTCTCACCTTTAAAGGGATATCGCAAAACATAGCGACCTTGGAAGAACTCTTGATTCGAGGTTTCCTTAAAGCTCAAATCTTCGGGAAATGTATCGCGGCTATAGCGAATATGTAAACGGGTGATAAAAACTCTTCCGTTGTTGGGAGGTAGTGGTCGGCGGAACAGCCGCGATGAATTGACAGCATCATCTGGGGAACCAATCCAAAACACCCCTGCCTTGCGAAGTTCTTCGGGAGAGAGCGGTTCGGCAGAGCATGGATCGCAGCTTGACATATCCCATGCATATTCTAAAAAGGCAACTTTGCGTCCTTCCTTATTGTAGGAAGTTTTAAACATTGACTTATAGAATTCCCCAAATTCACTCTTCACATAGGTCGGAATATCGTCACCCGATGGAACTTTGATCGTACGATAATTAGCGACTTCGGCTTGTCCTTTAGGAGAAAGAATATAGACAAGTAAATCTTGATCACCATTGGCATTAAGCATCCCCAAGCGGATAGGAAGCATGAATTTTGGGGATTCGTATGCCATCATCAGCGGTCTGAGAGATTGCGAACCTGTTTTACTGAGTTCGGCAATATTCACCTTTGCCACAAAGAACTTCATGTTTTGGCGAATATAGGGTTGAAGTAACTCCTTTGCACCTTGCGGAATCTTGTAATCATTATCAATCAGCCAAGACTCTAAACCATCGGAATCCTTAGCACTGAGAATGAGAATATCGTATTCGCCAACCGCAAATTTGGCTTCGATCGTAACTTGATAATTATCTGCTCTTGCTTTTGATTCCATCATTGGTGCAGCAGCTCTTGTCGCACCTCCAAGAGTTATTCGATCATAGGCTTCATATCTTGCGCAGGGATCGGAGTCAAAGTACTCAACCAAACGAGGTGCGCTAAAGGAATCGAGGCGATCAATGATCTTCTGTTCACCAATGCGTACCTGTTCTTTTTTCAGTAACACGGGTACGGGTACGACAAGGGCAAAGTCTTTAACATCGCCTTGATAGTCATTCGCCATCGTTAAAACGGTGCGCTTACCGTCACGGGCGATTACCACCTGTGAAGCTTTGTTAAAGAGACTAGCATCGGCTTGGGATACATAAAATCCACAAAAAGCAAAAGCCAAGGGTGAATAAGCAAACACCACCACACCAGCAAGGACAGTACTCAACAGTACACGCATCCACAGCAAAAATCGTTTCATAATCTAACCTTAGTAATTTATGGATTAGAGAGCAAAGCACTATGAGCGCTATGACGCTTGGGTAACCATTGGAATCGTGGGGCATTCCACAGCCGATCGCACAAAACGGTGAGCGGTGAAATTAGGAATAATGCATAAAACATGGCATCCGCATTGAAGAAGACATTACGGAAGATAAATGCTAAAACCGCGATCGCCATTGCCCAAATCAGCCTTGCTGTTTTAGCATTAGGAATGGAACGCGGATCGGTAATCATGAATAGGGCAAATAGCAACAAAGAGCCACTAGTCAAACGATGGGCAAGCACATCCCAAGTCCAACCCAGCCAAAAATTCCGCAATCCTTCTAGCAGGGCATAGGAAGCCAAAAACATGAAACTAGTATCCCAACGCCCTACTTTTTTGAGAACGATCCCGCCAAAACCGAGGAAAACTAAAGCATAAAGGCTATCTTCACCCCATTGCCCATTAGACACCCATGCATGGTTATCCCAAACAAAGGTGTCTAACAACAGAACGACAACAATGCCAAAGTTCGCAGGATTGAACCAATGTTTGCCATTAGTACGAAAAATAAACTTACTAGCGATCGCCAAAAACGAAGCACAGATGATCGCCCCATAGCCGTCGGAGCGCAGCAGTAGACTTAAACCCAAGGCGGTAATCGTGGCACTTTTGAGCGATAGCCAGCGGTCGTGATTCTGGGAGGCAGGTGGGAATAGGCTGACCATCGCCATCTGGGTTAACCAGCAAATGCTAAAGGTCAGGGCGATCGCGATCGGTTTCAAAGACCAATCGCGCGTACTTACCCCTAACAATAAAAAGACGGATAAAAAGAGAATCTGATAATCGCGAGCATCTTTGAAGGGGGGGATGCTCAAAGCAAACAATGGGGAAAGCGATCGCGGCAAAACCAAAGGCAACTTCCATAACTGCATAGCTTTCTGATTAACCATAAAGTTTGCATCAGTATAAGTGCATCAATTTTAGAAATATAGTCCGTTGCACTTTTTGTAACGATGCCTATGCGTCGCGGCCTAATACAAGGCTTCTTTCGGTTTAACGATATTAATCGCTCTCAATCCCGAAATCACACCCGTACCAATCACGGCACCAGACAGACCGCGCATCGCATTTTCCACAGGAATAACGGGAATTAACATTTTCCAAATTGGCTCTGGCCAGTTAAAGAGATAATAGGTAAAGGGAACTTGACTGAGATGGGCAAGCCCACAGATCATCCAAGTGCCGCAAAAGATGCCGATTCCTACTCTGATCAAATCTTTGCTGCCAATCATGCGGGCAAATAACGTTCGCGTGGGCAATACAAATAGAAGTATCGATGACCAATCAATAAAGGCTCCTGCGATAAAAGTATCGAGAGGAATACCATTACGAGCGATCGCCAAATAAGCATAGGTCACAAGTTCGCTTACAAATATCCCGACCAATCCCAAATACCAATATTGGCGATTCCAACCAGTAACCATAGCCCCTGCTGCAAAACTGGCGATCGCTGCTCCCCAAATGGCGATTGCAGGCACTCCTGCCGTATAGGGGGCAAGGAATACGCCAATTAAAGTACCAATACCGCTAGCTAAGGCTCCCGCCAAAGGACCTAACAACCAGCCAAGTAAAGGATAGATGCTTTGACTTAAAGGAATACCTTTACCAGAACCAAGCACGATCGAAAATGGAATGAATGCTAATACTGTAGCAACGGAAGCAAGAACGATGATGTAAGCGATTGGTGCACCATCGATCGCCGCACTACCGATCATTTTCACTTCGCGTTCCGCACCTTTAGGAATTTGATTTTCGGTCATGGTGATTTTAATAGCAAATTTTATAAGCCTTGGAATTTTTTGAGGATTCTTTTGAGTAATTAGTCTCATTTTATAGCAAGAATCACAGCCATTTTATTGACTTTAATTCTCAAATAAGTTTAAGCTATATCTAGTAGTTATTGCCATTAATTCTTTTTAGTATATTGATCGACTTTTAAAAAATAATGAAATTTTTTGTATTTTCTCCTGCCAAGTTTGTTGCGATCGCAGGATTAGTTTCCCTGATGGGTTTGACCGCTTGCACAGAAAATAGTCAAAATAGCCAAAATAATCAGCAACCTTCATCTACATCGAATGTAGCCCAGACTAACGCTAGCAAGGAACAAACCAAAGATGCTAAACCTGCTCCAACTGAAGTAGCTAAGACTCCTAGCAATGATATTACGATCGCCTTTGCCACCCGCCGCGACACCAAGGATCTCCAGAGCAAAATTGATAAAGTTACTGCTATTTTATCGAAAGAACTAGGTAGTCCTGTCAAGGGGATCGTTGCCGATGAAACTGCATCAGTCGAAGCTCTCCGCGCCAATCGAGCCAATGTTGCCTTTGTCAGCGGACGCGCAGCCCTAAAAGCCGAACAGCTATCAGGAGCAAAGATGTATCTAGCCGAAGTTCGTGCTGATTACTCAGGCGGTAAATCCTATAACTCGATCTTTGTCGTACCCGAAAACAGCCCCCTAAAAACCTTAGCAACTCCCCAAGAAACCCTAGAACAGTTGAAAGGAAAGCGTATGGCATTTACCTCGCGTTCTTCGGGTTCGGGATTTATTTTCCCCGTGAGCGAATTGGTGGGGTTAAAGTTTGTTGATGGTCCCGATCGCTTAGATAGTTTTTTTGGCAAAGTAACCTATGGTGACGGCTATAGCAGTGCGTTACAGGCTGTTTTGCGCGATCAAGCCGATGTGGCTGTGGTATCAGAATATGCATTGCTTCCCCCTTGGATTACGGCTGAAGAAAGCAAAAAATTGCGCGTACTCCACGCCGTTCCCAATGTACCCGCCCACGGCATTGCCATTGACGATAGCGTACCTGCGGATGTCAGGGAAAAGTTGATTAATGCTTTTTTAAAGCTGAATGAAGCGGAGAATAACGAATTATTTCGCAGTCTCTATAACTCTACCCAACTAGTCAAGGTCGATCACGAACAACATTTAGCCACCATGCGTACGGCTATTGCCCGTGCAGGACTCAAACCTTAAATTAAAATCCAGATCTAAAACCTGCGGCGCACGCTGCGCGTGCGCCGCAGGTTTTAGGGTTTTATATTTAATTAAGCCCACTTATACCAATTCACTGAAGTGAGCCAACACTTCAGTGAATTAAAAACAAACCCAGTAAGGTTTTGAGATTCCCAAAATGGCGTTGCCATTTCGGGAATTGGTATTACTTAGAATTTTCAATTAGGATTTTCAATTAGGATTTTAAAAATATGGAATCTTTATCAGTCAATAACGCCCCTGCGATCGCTTGTCACAATCTGCGCACGGCTTATCAAGCTAATTTAAAGCGTCCAATCTTAAATGGAATCGATTTACAAATTAACCAAGGCGAGTTTGTTGCCCTACTAGGTCTAAACGGTGCGGGAAAATCCACACTATTGCGATCGCTAGTGGGCTTAATTCCTGTAAATCAAGGGGAGATTCAAGTATTTGGCACTAAGGTCGAACCGCAAAACATTGGTGAAATCCGTAAAAATGTGGGCTTTCTCTTTCAGGGAGGGGGCTTAGTCGATCAGCTTTCCTCTCTAGACAATGTTTTATGTGGATGTCTGGGTGAGCTAAACACATGGCAGAGTTTGTGGGGATTTCCGCAACGCGATCGCCGTGTTGCTATGCAGCTATTACAAAAGCTCGGGCTACAGGAGCAGACCTACCAAAAAGCCCGACAGTTAAGCGGCGGACAGCGCCAGCGCGTGGCGATCGCACGTACCTTGATCCAATCACCACAGATTTTGCTGGCTGATGAGCCGACGACAGGTTTGGATATCGTCGGCATCAATCAAGTAATGGAAGCCCTTGCTTCCATGCATCGCAAAGGATTGACGGTTGTAGTCGTACTGCATGATCTCGCCCTAGCCGCTCAATATGCCCAACGGGCGATCATCCTTGAAGCAGGGCAAGTCATGTATGATGGGGATTGTCAAAATATGGAAAAGCAGTTTGCCAAACTGCAAAATCTCTCCCCAGTCCAGTCTGCTAGCGCTGCATGATGAAATTTATTGATCGGATTCGTCCCCATACTTCTAGCTACAATATCTGGGCTATTAGGGTTTTAGTAATTGTCGGTCTAGGTTGGGCTTATATCTGGTCACTAAGGGGATTAAAAGTTGATCTCAAATTACTGCAAACGAGTTTGCCCTACATGACAGATTTTCTGTCCCGTCTTTGGCCGCCCGATTTGAGTATTTTAGATGTTGCGATCAATGCTTTGATTGAAACTGTGCAAATGTCACTGTGGGGAACGACGATTGGCGCAATTCTTTCTATACCGATCGCTTTGCTATCTGCCCGAAATCTTTCGCCCTTATGGTTACGTTGGCTGGCTAATTTTTTACAAAATGCGGTACGTTCAGTTCCGTCCATTATTTTAGGCTTGTTTTTTGTGGCGGCGACGGGGTTGGGTGCACCAGCGGGAACCTTGGCGCTAGGGATTTACACGATCGGCTATCTTGCCAAGTTCTATCAAGAGGCGATCGAATCCGTCGATAAGCGATCGCTCGAAGCTTTAAAAGTCGGTCGCGCCTCATGGTGGCAGATCGCTCAGTATGGAGTCATGCCGCAGGTTTTACCCCTATGCCTTGGCTATACCCTCTATATGTTTGAGTACAATATTCGCGCCGCTTCTGTTTTAGGGGTAGTTGGAGCTGGGGGAATTGGCTTTGAATTAGTCAGTTATATTCGTGGTTTTGAATATAACAAAGCGACAACGATGATGATCGTTTTATTGGCAGTTGTCACGGCGATCGATACCCTCAGCAGTCAATTGCGGAACAAGTTTAAATCGGAATAAAATCCTGATGGCGATATGCGATGATTTATAGCGTTATCGAACTCCAAACCGAGGTTGTCCTATGCCTAAAGCGATCGCTCAAGCAGACACTTTCCTGAAAAAAAAGCTGCTGGGATCAACGGATTTAGCCGATTCCGAGAAGATTTTTATTAAAAAAGATCAGGCTTTTTATGTCACAGAATATAGCCCCGATCGCAACCAACATCTTTTAATGACGCTGGCATCCCCCTTCACCGCCAAGGACGGTAAAACCCAGATCCAGAAGGTCTATGCCTACGAGCCCCATATCAAAATCGAAGGACAGGATCTCAATCAACTAATTAAACTGCCAGTCAAATACTGCTCGCAGTTGGATAACGATGAAGCTATCTTTGGTCCTGGGTGGCGGCAATGTAATACCACCAGCAATACCATGCTTGCGGACTATTTATTAGGTGGAGAGTTAACCAAAAAGGCTCAATCAGGAAATTACAGTGTAGTAGAACCTGAGTCTGTATATATGCGGATTGTGAGCAAGTATGGCGATACCACCGATCACGACGCGCAAACATGGGCGTTAAAAGAACTTGGTATTGATTCTTACTTCAGTTACTCTCTCTCTGCCAAAGATTTATTACTGTCGCTTAAGGCGAATATTCCTGTAGTGGTGGGATTTGCCTATAAAGGAAGCGGACATATTTGTATAGTAGTGGGGCATGATCCGACGAATAAAGTTTGGCTCATCCACGATCCTTACGGTACTCGTCATGGTGCTAGCGATAGCTACGATGTTGGCGTTGGTGGAGCCTATGATGCCTATAGCTACGATGTAATGCAGCAAGTTTTCTGGGATAGTGGCGGTGAGTCTGGCTGGGGAAGAATTGTTACCAGTGTAAAGGGCAAGCCAACTGGTTTACCATCGGGACTCTAGGAAAAAGCGACGCATTGCGTCGCCTTTTCCGATGACAACTAATTTGTACGAAAAATTGCACGTACGGGAAGATGGTCGGACACCTTAGTAAAATAGGTGCGATCGCTGTCAAAGCCCAAATCTTTTTGCGGATCGAGAATCTGCACTGATTGAGGAATATATTCGGTTTCTGCACCCTTAGGGGCTTTAGAAACGACAATATGATCGATCACACAACCAGTACCGCGATTGGAATAGCGGGGACGACCTTCGGGAGTTTTCGGTTGCCCATGTTTTTTTAAACAATTCTCTTGGGCATCGGTTTCGATCGCACGGGTGAGAAAAGTTAGGGGCGCATTGCGCAAACCACGATTCTGATCCGCCCATGTAGGACTGTTGAAGTCAGCGACGAGAATCAGATCGGGATCGGATTGTGGATTCTGTTGATATTGATCAACCTCCTTTCGCAGGAGATCACTTTGATTTTGGCGAGTACGATCAGCATCCTTGCCACTGCCACCCTTTTGATGCACGATCACGAGAGTAAAATCGAATTTCTTACCATCATTGCCAACTTGAACATAGGTTACGAGGGGCGATCGCAAAGTTCCTGTCATATTTACCTTTTGCCATTCCGTCACTTTCTGAGCGGCGATCGCCTCTTTACGATAGAAGAAGGCTATCCTTTGCTTGCCGCCTGATTCCCCTAAAATAAATTCCCAAGATTGAGATTTATTCAGTCTTTCTTTCAATTTCTCTGCCGCTAGAGGACTCACTTCCTGTAAACCAATCGCATCAAAGTTACGTTCCATAATTTGGCTCACAACATTAACCTTTTCCTCGCTCAACCCATCAAAATTTTCGAGGTTAAAGGTTCCAATGCGAACTTGATCAGGTAGGGCTTTAGATACTAAAGAACTTGAGCAACCCGCGATCATCACAAGGCTGCATAAACTTAGCCAAGAGAAACAAGATCTCAAACTTTCCACAAGCGATCGCTGCATTACATTCCCTTTATAGTACGAATTTTTCGATCGCTACTGCCACACCGTCATCTTCCACACTGGGGGCAATCCAATCACCCAAGGGTTTTAATCCTTCAGCACCATTGCCCATTACGACACCAATACCCGCATATTCAATCATTTCTAGATCGTTGAAATTATCACCAATCGCTAAAACCTGCGATCGATCTAGCCCCAAAATATTTTCAGCTAAGTGCTTGACGGCTGTACCTTTATTCGCGATCGGATTAGTCGCCTCAAAGAAAGTCGCCACGGACTTCGTGAGATAGAGCTGTTGGGGCGTATAGCGATCCTTAAGGACTCGCAGCATTTCCGTGACTAGTTCTGCGGTATCACTCAGAGCCAAAATCTTGGTGGGGGGGTGTTCTTGACACTGCTTAATCAGAAATTCGCGCAAATCTCCAACTACTGTAACGTCTACCTTTGATCGCTTGGCATAGAATTCCGTCTGGGCGGTCATTTTCCGAACGTAGAGTTCGTCATTTACATAGATATGGATTGACAATCTATCGTTAGTGGCAAATTCGCCTAGATCGTCAAGGAGCGCTAAAGCCTGTCCTATTTCCACTGGCCAATGTCCAACTAATTCACCAGTTTTCGGATCCTTGATAAAGGCTCCTTGATAGGAAATTAAGGGCATATCGGAGGCGATCAATTCATGAAATCGTAGAGCCGAACGGTACATTCTCCCTGTGGCGATCGCGACCTTGACTCCCTTTGCTTGAGCAGCTTTCACTGCCTGTTTCACCGCATCATTGACCTGATTGGCATCTCCGCTAATCGTGCCATCAATATCTACCACGATCAGTTTAATGTCTTGCGCCATGAGTTTTTTGTTTACTTTCTATAAAAAAATAGAATCAATCTATGAAGTGACCCTACTTTTTTATAATACCGTTCTTAGCTTATAGGCTTTGTATTGTCAGATCCTTATATATCTGCCGTTAACTGTAAACAAAAGAGGAATGCCGCGCGGAGCGCGGCATTCCTCTTTTGTTTACGATATATATAGCAAAGATAAGTGGCGGCGCTCTGCGCCGCCACTTATCTTTGGGGTTTTATATTCCAAACAAATCTAGTTTTTATTTCAGTAGCTTTAATCCAAAACCTTATTTCTGTTCGGGACAATTGGTACCATTGGAAATATTGCGACATTGCTCGCGAATCTCAGACAAGAGGCTGGGGTTCAATTGCTTAGATTTGCTCAGGGCAAGTTCAAATTGCTTTTTGGCAGTGGGAATACTGCTACCACCCTGCATCCATAACACCTGTCCCTTGAGATAGTTCAGTTCTGGATTGTTGGGAGCAGAAGCTAAAGCCTTATTTACGGCATCCAGTGCGAGTTCTGGCTTCCGCGCATCGCGGTAGGCGAGGGCAATTCCACGCCATTTCAAATAATCGGGGGCAGCATATTGCTTCAGACTTTCTAAAGCAGTCTCAAGGTCAGAGAGGGGCAATACTGAAGCGATCAGCATATCCACATAGCCCTTAATCAAATTTAGTTCAGGATCGTTAGGGGAGATATCCTTGGCTTTTTGGATATTGTCAAAGACGCTCTGCACTAAGGGCAAAGCCGAAGGTGCACTAGATACGCCTTCAGTTTTGATAATATATCCCGCTGCGATCAGATCACTAACGGCTAAATATGTGTAAGCTCTGAGGTTATCCTTACCCTTTAAGGCTTCAGCGTTGACACGAACGCGATCGCCTGCAATCTTCATGGACAAATAGTCTTCTTTAGCGTAAAAAGTAGATGCTCGCAAAGAAAACAGAAGTGGATCGTTAGCTTCCGTTCTAACAGCTAAATCCAACTGTTTTACTGCTGCTACATAATTTCCATCTTTGAACATTAATTCAAAGGCTTTTTGAGTTTCACTACCGATCTCTCTTGCATTTGTGGAGCGAAACGGATCGGCGGCGAAGCTAGGCATCGCAGTGACAGCAGTAACTAAGACTGCTAAGCAAGATGCAGATACAGACACAAATACAGATTGCAAAGGGCGTTTCATAAAATTCCCCAAAAGGTTCAGGCTATAAGTTAAGTGGCTATTATTAGCAAGGTTGAGATCGTTTTTTAGCATTCTGACAAATTTAACTCGTACTTAACCTAAATATTTAATTTAAATCTAGTCAGAAATTTTAAGTTGCCTGCAACATAGTACGTTAATACTACGAGAGACGATTTTATTTTACAAAAAGTTTCTTAGCATCACCTAACAGTCGAGATCGCAAGGCTAATCGTCTCGGCATTTAGATAAAACCGAGCCATCCAGACTAATACCAATTCCCAAAAGGGCTACGCCCTTTTGGGAATTGGTATTACACTCATTTGCTATTTGCGTTCGTTTTTCGCTACTTCCGCCGCAGAATTGTCCATATCACAATGGGCGCACCTAATAAAGATGTCACTGAGTTAAGAGGTAATAAACTCTTATTTGGTAATTGGGTAGCTAAATCAGCGACGATCGCTAAATTTGCACCAACTAAAATTGTGGCGGGGAGCATAATCCGACTATCGGTAGAGCGAAATAGGGCGCGACAGAGATGCGGCACGGCGACACCTAAAAAGGCGATTGGACCACAGAAAGCAGTGACGGTTCCTGCTAAGAGAGCGACATTAACCACAATTCCTAAACGGAGGCGTGAGATCTTTGTGCCGAGGCTGCGGGCTTGCATTTCCCCTAGAAGCATAGTGTTGAGAGGCTTAATGGAGGCGATCGCTAATACTAATCCGATCGATATCGCGCCACATAGTAAAGGTAATCGCGCTACCGTTACACCTGCAAAGCTGCCAAATGTCCAGTTGATGTAAGACTGAATCCGTTCAGGAGAACTAAAATACAGCAAAATGTTCACTACTGTACCAACACCATAGCCCATCATTAAACCCAGTACTAAGAGTATTGTGGAGTTCTGTACAAATCTCGAAGCGATCGCCACTAGCGACATCGAAAAAGCAGCACCAATACAAGCGGCTATCAATGTTGATTCACTACCTAATACAGCGCTAACTTGCCCCATAGACTCCGTTGCTAAAATAGCGATCGCTACGCCTAAACTCGCACCAGAGCTAACCCCTAACACGAAGGGACCCGCTAAGGGATTGCTAAATAACACTTGCATTTGCAAACCACTCACGGCGAGAGCGGCTCCACAAAAAATGGCTGTGAGTGCTTTGGGTAATCTAAACTGCCAGAAAATTTGTGACCAACCGAGTTCTGGAGATTGATGGAAGACGATCTTCATCAGATCGGGAATGGGAATCCACACGGAGCCGATAACTAAACTGGCGATCGCACTCAAGCCAAGACTGAGCATAAGTGCCATAAAAATTAAGGCGATCCGATTTTCTTTAAGAGAATATTTCAAGATATGGATTAGGTAGTGGTAAAACGCAAGGATAGGGGGCGTGAAGCACCCCCTATCCTTGCCATATAAAATCACGGCGCAAGTTTTTTATAGTAGAAGAGTTGATAATCTGGCATTAATTCAGGATGAAAGATTTTCACTAAATCAGCTAATACCACATCAGGATTAGTGATACCACTTTGCCAATAGTCATTACCGCCATTGTTACTAATTCGGGCATTGTTGTTATACATCTGTCCAATTTGCCAAGCCTGAAAATCACGATAGCGCCCATCGGATTTGGGAATATCTTCTTTCTGCTTCCAATCTTGACTCCCATTTAGCCAAAAATCTGCCGATCGCCCACGCAGATATACCGCCTCAAAACTAAGAGGATTACTACCAGCAGTCGGTTCATCAGCCCAGAGATAACTAGCCCCAGCATCTTCAAGAAACTTCGCCGCGTAGCTTTTGCCTCCTGCCATATACCAAGTTCCACTACGATGAAATCCTATCAAGACCGTGGGACGTTGTTTGGCGGTTTTCGCGATCGCCGCCACCTTCTCATATCTAGTCACAATATCTGCAAATACCAGATTGGCTTTATCCTCTTGATTAAAAAATAACGCGGTAAACTTAATCCATTCTGCTTGTCCCAATGGCGAAGATTCCATATATTCAGCATTAATCGCCACTTTTAGCCCTGCTTCTAAAAGCTTGGGATGGCTATCACGGGCGGGATTACCAGTGCCATAGGTAGTAATCAGATCGGGGCTAAGCGCTAATAATCTTTCCAGATTCAAGGCATTATTGCGTCCAGCATCTTGCACATTATTACGTTTTAATCTCGCTTTCACATCTTCACCATAGACTAATTCCAGACTATCCATTGCCACAATGCGATCAAGTAAATCTAGTTTCTCTAAGTGCGCTAAGTGGGTAGTAGAAAGAATTGCCACAGTGCGAACAGGAACTTGGACAATCTGACTTTCGGTAAAGCCAGCAGGGTTGGGCGTGCCACATTGTACTAAGGCATAGCGAAATTCTTCCTTCGCACTTTTCCAAGGTTGATTGACAGTAACTACCTTGTAATTTTTGTGATAAGAAATGCTAAAGCCGATCGCATGATCAACTTTGGATTTAACAGGAAAATAATCGCGATCGGGTTCATATTTGTCAACACAGCCTTCGCGTTGCTTAGCGACGGGTGTAACGGTGCAACTGCTCACTGTTGCGCCAATCAGGACAAATACTAGGCATAATTTCTTTATAGTTTTCATGAATTGATTGAGAACTGCTCACTTTTCCTAAAGGGAATAGGCGGCGCGAAGCGCCGCCTATTCCCTTATAGGGATTTTATGGATAAACATGTTTGGCGATCGCCACTCCACCAACCACATGATCATTGATAATCTGCTTGGCAATCTCAGGCGTGACTCGCGTATACCAAGTTTTGTCATCGGAATAGAAAACCACAGGTCCCATTTTGCAGACTTCCAAACAGCCCGAAACACAAACTTCAATATCATCAATATTTGCCTCCTTGACCGCTTCTTGCAGAGCCTCATAGATCGGCTGATATTCCCGTGAAGGTAAGCAACGGCTGGAGCGACAGACAGAAATATAACGCTTCTGGAGAGGATTGCGATCATAGGGAATTTCTTTGGTTCCTAAAATATAAGTCTCGCGCAATTCCTCATACAACTTGAGCTTTTCTAAATTTGGCTTGCGTTCTGACAGCAAATCTTCGTTATCGCCTACAAAAGGATTTGGCAAAAAGAAAGTCATCATCTTTACGCCTGCACCATTCCAAAACTGAATGCCCCAACTGCGCGGCTCTCCTTCTGGATTGAGGCGACGATAGAGGGCGGCGCGGCTGACTAGCCTAGCTTGGCTTTGTTCGGGTGAAGTGCGGCGATCGGGACCACCGAGATTTTCCGCTAAGCATAGATGTAAATGCCAGCTTTCGGTCAGAACAGTGAGGTAGCCATCATAAAGTTTAAAAAGCTTAGGCGCGGCGTTAAATTCCAATTCCAAAACACTGCCATCGACCATATGCCCAATGCCGATATTTTGCCAGCGTTCTTGACAGAGATAATGCAGTAATGGCGCAGTCACATCTAAATCCGTGGGAAAGAATTCATATTCAATACTAGCTCCATTGGGTAAATGTTCAATTTCGGTGAGATTGAGAGGTGTAACGAGGCGAGAAAATGTACTCATGATATTGCTCCTAATAGAACTTTTGTTAGAGATCTAGGATAGGCGGCGCGATGCGCCGCCTATCCTAGATCTCTATTGGATTTTAAAACTGAAAGCTTAAACTACTTCTAATCGTGCGCCCACCATCAGGAAAACCCGCAAATAACTGAAAACGTTGATCGAAAATATTTTCGATGCCAACGGTTAACGTTATCTGCTTAGTGATCGGACCGCGGAGCCGCAAGTCAAAAGTGGTCTGACCTGATAGAAACTCAGTATTGGTATTATTGGTCGGAAAGCCTCCGAGAGAACTCATCAACAATCCTGCATACCAACCTTGAGCATCTTCATAGGACAGCCCTAAACTGAGTTTATCGCCACCTGCAAAGCGTAATTCTTTACCATTTTCTCCAGCATTGACACTGGACAAAATTCTTGGATCGTTGGCTGTGTAGTTGGCAAACAGGAAGACATTGGGGGCAACCCGTATATTTAGAGCCGCCTCAATCCCTGTAGTCACGACCTGTCCCAGATTTTGGTATGTACCAGAGATGCCATTAGCAGGGGGAGAAATAGATTGAAAAGCAATCAAATTAGAAATATTATTAGAAAAGGCGGTCAGCCTGAATAGCCCGATCTCACCAAGCTTTTGATCGATGCCAATATCATAGCTATCGCCTGTTTCGGGTAACAGGTTAGGATTGCCAATGTTACTAGGACTGGGGTTAAAAAGATTGGTGATCGTGGGAGTGCGGAAATTGCGAATGTAGTTGGCGCGGACTGTGGTGGAATCGGTAAGCGCATATTTAATTCCTAACGCTGGAGTTGTGACCGAACCATTGACTAAACTACTAAACTCTTGCCGAAGTCCTGCGGTGATATTCAATCGATCCGTAAGGTCATTACTATATTGAGCAAATAACGCACCCTGCGAAATACTTGCATTGTAACCAGCGCTAAGTAAGTTCGTAGTTAGGTTGGTCGTTTCGTTAATGGCATTGGTCGAGCGATAGTCTAAGCCATAGGTAATATTTTGAGTGGAAGCAAACTTCCAGTTGTGCTGAATTTGGAAACCAAGACTATTTTGGCGCGTTTCAAATCTTTGCTGGGTTTGAGGCGTATTTGTGAGAACAGGGGGACTTCCAACTAGGGTATTTGCAAAGGCGGTACGGTTATCAAAGCGCGTATTTAGGCGATCGCTGTAAACCCTAACTGAAAGCAGCGAATCATTGCCTTCTCCTAGTTTTTGTTCCAATCCCAAATCGACAAATACTTGATCGGTATACTTGCGGTTATTGTCCGTCAGGCTATTGAAATATCCTTGACCAAATAGAGGACTGGGAATCGGGACTCCTCCAGGCACACCATAATTTTGGGCTACATAGAAACCTGTGAGTGATAACTTGGTGCGATCGCTTGGCTGATATTCCAGCTTGATATTGGAAGTATTGGAAATCCCGTCATTATTGGTTCTAACCCCACTAAAACCAGCTTCAGGAATAGTAAAAGGATAGTTGTTTTGCGCCTGAGTGCGCGAGAATCCAACTACATAACTAAATTCGCCTACCTTTTGGCTAAGTTGTAATGATTGTTCATTTAATCCATAACTACCAATTTCGACTTTGGCATTAGCCGCAAATCTTTCTGTCGGGCGGGTGGTGATGATATTGATAATCCCACCGATCGCATCGGAGCCATAGAGTGTCGAGCCGCCCCCCGGAATTACTTCAATGCGTTCAATTAAACTTGAGGGAATCGTTGACAGGTCAAAGCCACCACTGCCAACATTATTGATAGGACGACCATCTAGTAAAATCAAAACTTGATTAGTATTGGAACCACGAATAAATTGACCACTCAAGGCATTAAATTCTGTCCCTACTGTCCCGCCGCCCAAAATACTTGGTAAAAATTTGAGCGCTTCTTTAGCAGTTCTTGCTCCCTGTTGTTCAATCTCCTGACGATTAATTGTATAGGCAGGGCGAGTGCCATCCTGCAAAGTTGCATCACGGCGTTGGGTGGAAGTTACGGGTCGATTGAGGATTTTCCCAGCTACGGTAATCTCCTCTTCAGATGTATCATCTACTTTTGGCTTAGGTGGTATTGAATTATTTTGTTTTTGCTCTGAATTAGTTGAACTTGGATCTTGAGCAATGGGAGAAGGCATTGTTTGATTTTCTGTTGGTTTAGCAAAGATCTCCATAGGCATAGAGACACCTAGAAGCAGCAGCATCAAACCAGATAATCCGCCAATTTGAAGTGGTTGGGGAAGAAAATATGTTGTGAGGCTGCTTTTTGAGCTACTTGTGAAGATAGTTCTAATCATTGATGAAAGTCTTGAATTTATTACAGAATATTTGTAGAGATTTTTTGAATAAAGTTTTTAGTGCTGATCTACCAGAATGCTCTTAGGTTAAGGATTACAAAGGATTAGGTGAAGGTGGCAATACCACAAATAGTTTTTGCCTAATCGCTTCAGGACGTTCTTGATAGGGAACGGCTCCAGTAGGATGCTCCAGATATTGTCGGCTAAACTGCCATATCTCAGGAGTAGCTTCTAGTGGACGCAGATCGCTAAAGATAAAGGTGAGCTTATTCGCTCCCGTAAAGGCAACGACACAGGCGCGATCGCAGGCTGCCATACACCTTACAGGCTCAATCTGCAAGCGATCGCCTAATCCTTCTAGTTTCTTACTCAGCGCATTGAATAGGTGCTGTCCACCTCTCAATCCTTCATGTTCTTTTTCTGTCTTGGAAAACCGACAAAGGGTACAAACAAAGAGTTTATGTTGAGTCATTTTGTTTTTTTCGCGGTGTTTTTTCGCGCAATCGCGCAATTTAAGGATTCCAATATTTTTTGACTTCTCAATTTTTCTCAACGAGAAGTTAACCCAACATTTGGGTTGAGATAGATATAAGTTCCTCTTCCTATAATTTTGCTAATTACAAAGCAAGGAAGGGAGAAGCGGCAAGCAAAGAAGATGCGATCGCTGAAAATGTAAAAACCGTAGACGCAAAAAATGACAAACTAGAAAATAGTTTGTCCAATAGTCATATAGCGATATCAATGTGACAAGCCGTCCAGCTTGACACAGCAAAGCTTTAATAGGATCTCTCATTCTGTAACTCGCAGATGGGATATAGGTTTACGTGAGTTGTTGGTGGGCATCCTGACTCGAAAAGCTTGTTAATAAACGATCAATTAGCTTTCATCACAGTTGCGGTACAGCGTCGGATTTACACCGAACTTTCCCCGTTTCCTCTAGTGACTGCTCCTCACTAGAACCAAACAATGTATTGAACTATATCAGTAGAGTGACAGCATAGCAATAACCTATCAGAAACTTTAAGTAGTTCTGCATAATTAAAAACCAAAACCAAAGAGCATACCGCCCGCGTAGCGGGCGGTATGCTCTTCTAGGTTTTAAGTTTATTTATGCTTAGGTACTTATGAGGGATTATCGAGTTTTGGCTTTAACTTAGAGTTAGTAATTTCTCCAAATGTAATAAGGTATAGAATGGAAAGCAAAAGATGAGATATTCAAACTTGCATTGCGACATCTTATTCTTTTTGACTTGTTAATTGGTTGCTAAAAATGACAGCAGATATTCTACAAATTAAGAATTTGAGTTGTGGATATGGGAACACTCCGACTCTAGAGAATATTAATTTTGAAGTTTATAGGGGTGAGTGGTTGAGCATTATTGGCGCAAATGGCTGCGGCAAATCCACATTACTCAAGACAATTTGTGGCTTACTTCTACCTCAACATGGTTCTATTTTCCTTAATGGCAAGAATGTTCTCCATGACTCGGCGATTTGTCGATACATGGCTTTTCTACCGCAACAGCCGATCGCTCCTGAAGGACTAACGGTCTATCAGATGGTCTGCTTAGGGCGAAACCCTCACCAAACATGGTGGCAATGGCAGATAGATCGACAAGGTGAAGAAGTTGTCGAAAGAGCCTTAGAACTTTGTCATCTTACTTCATATCGCGATCGCACTATGGACAAACTTTCTGGTGGCGAACGTCAGCGCACCTTTATTGCTTTAGCACTTGCCCAAGATCCTCAAGTGATTTTGCTTGATGAACCCACAACTTTTCTGGATATTCGTTATCAATTAGAACTTTTAGAACTGCTAAAAAACTTAAACCGCAATCAAGGATTGACTATCGTAATGGTGCTGCATGATATGAATCTGGCTGCTAGATATAGCGATCGCATTGCGATTATGGAAAAAGGTACATTATTGTGTATTGGGAAAATTGATGAAGTGATCACTACCAAGAATATCGAGAAAGCATTTGCAGTCAAAGCCAAGGTTGTAAATGGAGATTTAGGCATACAGGTATATCCCTATGCCAGTCTGTAGCCATCTCATCTATACGCCTATTGAGCCTTCGTGAATTTTCCGCTCTTAATTTTCACGTTTTATTAAGTAGCTAGGCATAAGTAAACTTAAAACCTAGAAAAGCATACCGCCCGCTGTGCGGGCGGTATGCTCTCTGGTTTTGTTTTTTAATTATGCCGAACTACTTACCAATTCCCAAAATGGCGTTGCCATTTTGGGAATCTCAAAACCTTACTGGGTTTGTTTTTTAATTCACTGATTTAATTCACTGAATTGTTGGCTCACTTCAGTAAATTGGTATTAATGAAATTTTATGTTGTTTGACGAGCCGTCTTTTGACTGCCAGAGCAAGTAGGGGCATGATGTACCCAGACTAAAATTCAACTCGACTTTGCGGCTAAGCCGCGTAGGGCATCGGCGTAAAGCTTTGCCCTTATTTTTCGTGAATATTTAGCGAATATTTAAGTAACTAGACCAAGGAATTATAACTATGAAACGCATTTTCTCTATTTTAGCGATCGCGCTGACCATGTTTTTGGGGCTATCCTTTAGCCAACCTGCCTTTGCCGAACAGACCTCAGGTCAAAAAGTTTTTAGTTCAAACTGCGCTTCCTGTCATGCAGGCGGCACAAACCGAGTAGTAGCAGCCAAAAACTTGAAAAAAGATGCCTTAGAAAAGTATGGCAAATACTCGGTTGAGGCAATCGTCGCCCAAGTTACGAAGGGGAAAGGTGCAATGCCTGCTTTTGGCAAAAAACTCACTGCTAATGAAATTAATCTAGTCGCAAACTATGTGATCGAGCAAGCTGACAATGGCTGGGCAAAAAGCTAGGAGATATTAAAACCCAGAATCAAAACCTGTAGCGCACGCGCAGCGTGCGCTACAGGTTTTAGGATTTTATATTTAATTGCGCCTAGCTACTTAATAAGGGTTTTGAGTTTTCATTTTGCCATAGACAAAATGAAAACCTCAATAGGAAAGCATTTTAGAAAAACAGGTTTTAAGAAAGCGCACATATGACCAATAAGACCAATAAAATGATTGATAAAAATTATCTTCTAGCTCTTTTTAGGCATAAGTTTAGGCATAAGTTTAGGCATAAGTTTAATCTTGTTAATTTTGGTTTGGCTTGCATGACAATCACAGCAGCTACCGCAGTCACTTCCGCAACTGTGATTGCTCAAAATGCCACCTCCGTGATTATTCGCAATCCTCAAAGTGCGATCGCCAGTATTTTTAATATCAAAGGCGAGCAGGTGGGTACAGCAACATTCACCCAAACGCCGTTAGGATTGCAGGTTATCGTCAATGTCGAGAACCTCACTCAGGGTGAGCATATGATCCATATCCATGAGAATGGGAAATGTGACGCTCCAGATTTTAAGACATCGGGTAATCACTTCAATCCTAAAAATCCTAAAGATGATGACGATGATAATGAGATTAATCCTATGCATGGAAATCATGGAGCCCATGAGAACCATGAAAAGCATGAGGGAGAAAAACATAACCCAGCAGGGGATTTGCCCAATATCGTAGTTAAGAAAGATGGCAAGGGAAAACTGAACGCCCTACTTCCCCGACTAAGTTTGGATAACAAGCCCAACTCACTGCTCAAGCAAGGCGGTACATCCATTCTCATCCATGCAGGTGCCAATGGGAATTCAACTATTCCTAATGTCGATTACAAGACTCGCATTGCCTGTGGAGTAATTAAGAAATTCTAACCATTCCATCTCAAAAAACAATCATTAATTAATCAATGTTGGAAATTGCTTCTATCCTATTAAACTTGAATCTATCTACTCCTAATCTCAACGCGGATTTAGGAAGTAAGAGCTTGCCACTTCGCATTGCCCATGAAGTAAGAACCGCTAATGAAGTCGGAGGGACATTACATATCGAGCCAGACGATCGCCCGATCGCAGGTCAAAGATCGCGAGCTTGGATCGCTTTAACAAGACGGGGCGGCGAAGTCATTCCTTACAATAACTGTAACTGTCGTTTAGAAGTAAGGTCTCTAACCAACAAAAATATTAAATTTACAGTATCCCAAATGCCATCGATCCTTGATCGCTACTTGGGCTTGCCGAGTATAGAGATCGTATTTCCACAGGTAGGCAGATATGAACTGCTATTAAACGGCGCACCCAAGGGAGATGAAGATTTCTCACCCTTTGAATTAACTTTTACCGTAAATGTTGGCAAATAAGCATCCAATTTGAATTAACTTTTACCGTAAATGTTGGCAAATAAGCATCCAATTTGCGTTATATGTGAAGAATGCTAGATTTATTGCTTATATCCGCCTTGGGATTTTTAGGAAGTTTTGGTCACTGCGTGGGTATGTGTGGCCCCTTAACCGTTGCCTTTTCACTTTCTGGAAAAGATCGACAGGATCGCGAGTCTTCCCAAGTTTGGCAACAGCATCTGTACTTTCACGCATTGCTCAATATTGGTAGGATTTTCAGTTATGTACTGGTAGGTGCGGCGATTGGGGCGATCGGTTCGGTACTAATTGCCAGTGGTCAGTTAGCAGGTATAGAAAGCGATCTGCGACGGTGGCTAGCGATTTTGACGGGAATTTTATTAGTGTGGATGGGATTGGTGCAGATCGAGCCTGAAGGTTTACCTCAGATGCCTTTTCTCAATCCAATAGCTGCCCTCGGACTCCATCAGCGTCTTAGCAATGCCATGATGAAGTTATCCCTCTATTCCCATCCTATTACGCCCGCTTTACTTGGGATGACATGGGGGTTAATCCCCTGTGGTTTTCTCTATACAGCCCAACTCAAGGCAGCCGAAACTAGCAGTATGATGCAGGGAGCTTTAACGATGCTGGCTTTTGGCATCGGCACTTTACCATCGATGCTGGGCATTGGCATATTTGCAGGACTAATAAGTCGCGATCGCCGCAGTCAGTTATTTCGGATGGGGGGCTGGATCACCCTAACAATTGGGCTCCTAACGATATTGCGAAGTAGCGACATGGTGGATTATACGGGGCATGGTGGATTAATTTTGCTCGTCCTTGCTTTGGTAGCACGTCCACTCGGACAACTATCAAAATTTTGGTCAGCGTTAATGACCTATCGCCGTGCTATCGGGATGGGAGCCTTCATCCTTTCCATCGCCCATACTTTCCATATGCTTGAACATACTTTTCAATGGAATTTTGATGCTTTATCTTTCTTGATCCCAAGGCATCAACTAGCAATTTGGTTAGGCGCGATCGCGATCGCCTTAATGACTCCAGCCGCAATCACCAGTTCCGATTGGATGGTAGCTAAACTCGGTAAGGCTTGGCGTTATTTACATTTACTTTCGGTTCCTGCTTTGGTACTCGCCTCAGTGCATACAATTGCGATCGGTTCAAGTTATCTGGGTGCGGTGGAATGGAGTCCTAAAAATTGGATCTTGACGATTTCCTGTGGGGCAATTACAGCGATCGCCTTATCTTTGAGAATGGTTAACTTAAAAACGATGAAAAAATAAGCCTAGCAAATCGCTTTTTTGTGAATATTTAAGTAACGTCAGTTCGGGTTAAGCTGGCAAATTTTAAAAGCCCAAAAATAAAAGCCTTGCGTAGCAAGGCTTTTATTTTTGGGCTTTTAAAATTTGCCAGCTTAACCCGAACTGACGTTAATACAGTTGACAGCAGATATAGTAAGATAAAGACCGCGCCACAGCGTGAGCTTTGTCTTACTATGTTGGCAAATCTATTAGTCGGTGCTAGTAAAGTTAAGCGGGCATGTAGTTTGACCAGAGCCATCCAGTGCCCCACGTGCTACAGAACCAGGTCCTAGTACATTAGCAATACAAAAAACGGTAGTTATTGTTGTTGTTTGAGCACCCAATACGCCTGTTACACCAACAACACCTTCAAAAACGCCTAAGGTAGAGGAAGATGGTGTTGCAACATTGGTAGCGATTCGATCCAATTGAACTGGATTTGAGTTCCCATTAATATCACCTGTAATGACAGAGTAAGTGAAGGAACTTGTTGTCGTGGCTATGCCTACATTTAGCTGGCTGATGTTGCCAGCAAATATCTGTTTCTCCAGATAATAGACTTGTTGCAGACGACTCATCGTACCAGTGTAGGTTTTTGCTTCGGAATAGCGAGCTTTGTTGGCTTGATTGAGAAATGAGGGTAGAGCGATCGCCGCTAGAATACCAATGATAATCATTGTGACGAGCAGCTCAATCAATGTAAAGCCTTTACCATTAAGGTTTTGAATTTTGGTTTGGCGATCGCGAAGCAATAAACTGACTATATATACTAAATTCTTGAAATCCACAGTCCCGTACCTGCAACTAACTTGTAACCTTTTCCCTTAGATCAAATTACCCAGTTTTCCGAGATTTAAATTCATCCGAAATATTAAGGATTCTTGCTTCGAGACCGATCGCCTCCCGCGCATTGCAAAACACTTCTGCCTGAAGCCGAGAATCACGACATAGCCCAATCACTAAAGTATTGATATGCTCGATATAGGCGGCGTTGAGCGCTGCTTTGCCTTCTTCATATATAAGAGGTATTCCTGGTTGGATAATTGCCAGATTTTGAAAAAATTGATTAGTACTAGCAAAGCAACAATCTATATATTGATTGAGTAAGTCAAAGTCCACTTCAGTTTTGCCTTGGATATCGCCGAGGGTATAGGCGATCATATCGATGGGGGTGCGATCGCTAATAAATGGTGTAGCCGCATCCTGCCATACCTGTTCGGCAGCATCTAAAACATGATTTTGCACAAACAGCCTCGTATTAAAGTCCATCGGCTCGGCAGGATCTAAACCAAGTCGGGCAAAAACTTGGCTAGTCGTGGTGCGCACAAAGGGAATATGCAAGCGATCGGCTAGGGCGATCGCTAAGGTGGTTTTACCAGTGCGATGTGCGCCACAGAGTCCCAAATTGCCATTAAGCTTATACATCGTCTGGATCGATACCTAAAGCTCTTAACCGCTCCGCAAGACGATTTGCACGTAGGCTTTCTTGCTCGGCGCGTAGGCTTTCTTGCTCGGCACGTAGGCTTTCTTGTTCTGCACGTAGGCTTTCTTGTTCTGCACGTAGGCTTTCTTGCTCGGCTCGTTTCTGGTGGGCTTCAGCTCGTCTACGCTCTTGAGCGGTGCGTTGCTGTTCTTGCCACACTTGGATTTCTGACTGCTGTAAACGCTGACTTAGTTCTACAGGTGACAAAAATCTCTGACCATCGGGACGCGAGATAATTAATTCCTGTCCGATCGCCCAATCAAATTTAATCCCTAATAATGGACTGCCCCAATTGAGCATTGATGGAATTTGGACTAGGCGATCGCCCACTCTCTGCCAGCCTTCTAAAATGAGATCGTCGGGATCATAAATGTAATATTCCTGAACGCCATAGGTTTGGTAAAAGTCAAACTTATCTTCAAGGGAATCTTGTCCGCGTCGATCTTTATTGCTGGGTGACAGGATCTCAAAAACTACCTGTGGCGCAATATTATCTTCTAACCATTGTTTATAAGATCCCCTTCGACCTTTAGGACGACCTAGAGCCACCATCACATCAGGCGCAACTCGTTTTTGAGTGCGACGGACTGGATACCAGAGCAAATCCCCTGCCACAAATACATTAGGATCGTCGGCATACATAATCTCTAGGTTTTCCTTAATAATCACAATCCAGCGATATTGCTCGGTATTGTCAGCCATAGGATTACCATCACTGTCAGGATAATCAATCTCAGGAGCGATCTCTGAATCAGAGATTAAAGGTTGCAGAGTCATTAATTTACCCTCGCTAAAACCTGTAAATATTCAATCCATTCTACAACCACGCTAAATTCCAAATACTTGCTTGGCTCGATCAAGATAGTCTTGTCGATCATCTAAACCATTCAGCCCACCATTGATAATGCGCGTAATTTGGAGGATATCATCATTATCGGCATAGCCATTGAGCGATCGCGAATCCCAATACCAACCAGCACTGAGACAAGCGAGATCGAAATCGGCAAGACGTTGAGGATTATTGATCAAGTCCACTCCGAGAGCTTGACCGCAGGCTGCATAGTTGGATCTTCCCGTAACTTGAATTAAACCGCGACCTTTAAAACGCACACCATCGCCTGCTTTCGTATTGCCCAGATCTCTACGTCCTTCGTAATCCGCACCAGATGCATATTCTTCATTAGTGCTAAAGCCATCACTTTCATGGGCAGTTTGGGATAGGAAATGGGCTTTGCGTAATGGGGTAGTAATGCCATAACGCTGCATGGTTGTATTGAGGTTGGGTAGCAACTGATTGAGTCGATCTTGGCTAGTGTAGATCGCGATCGCTTTTAATTGGTCTAGGGTCAGCAGATTGGGAGTAACTACAGTTGGCGGATATAAACCAGCATAGGGTTCTTGAGTAGCCGCACGGGCAGGCAAATTATTTAAGGCGCGAATTGTACTATCTACCAATACATCTTTGGGATTGAAATCGTCCTTGAGATCGGCTATCAATTGCTGTAACCGCTGGGATGCTAATTTGCGGTATTGTACGAGATTTGGTGCTTGATACAGACCTTCATAGGGCTTACGGAGAATGGGACGTAAGGGCAACCTACTCATTACCCGAATTAGGTCATCAATTCTGCCATCGATATCGTTATATTTGGGATCTGTAATAGTCGCGATCGCCGCAACTAAAGCCTGTGAGGCTTGTTGTCGCCATGTGGCTAGATCGGCAGGGGGAAATAGTCCTGAATAGGGCGATCGCCCTGTCGGACGTGCGGGCAATTTACGAATAAAGCGAATTAAATCATCGATCGCCCCATCATAAACACTACCCTCAACATTCTGAATTTTGGGAACCAAAGCTTGAAGCGTAGTTGCAGCACGATTGCGCCACGTTTGCAGATCGGCTGCTGGGAAAATGCCCGCATAGGGCTGACGACCATCAGGGCGAGCAGGCAAATTATTGAGCGCACGCACAAGATCATCTACCAGTCCATCACGATCGGTAGGAGCATTGCCAACAATTTTAGGAACTAGAAAGGCAAGAGTTGCGGCAGCTTGCGATCGCCAAATCTCAACTTGTTTCATCGTCTTGCTGTAAAACTTACTGTAAAGCTTGCTGTAAGAACTGCCATAAAAAGTTTGGGAAGCAAACTCTTTACTATCATCGTATGAAACGCCCAAAAATTAATTTGACAAAGAAGGGATAGCGCAAAAATATTTGCCCCAATACACTGAGAATCCCCTTGCGTAAACTAATAATCGCAAGGGGTAAGTACGGTTCTAGATAGGATGTAAATGTCTGAATTAAATTATCGAAACGACCATTTATGGGCTGTAAAAAGAGGAGGGCTACCCAACATAACAATAGGGTTATGATCGCCGCGATCGCGATAAATTGAAAACCTGTACTTTCTAAAAGCTGAAGCAGGTTTGCCAATAACTTCTGATTAAATTTTGGCAATGTCGGTAAGTCGATATTCAGCCGCGAGAAAATCCACCAGATCAACAAGACGGTAATCGGGGCAGCGATCGCCACCATCCAAGGATTCGTTAAAAGTGAAATTACCAAAGGCGACCAGCTCAACCTCTTCCCGATGTCTCGCAATGGGTCACACCATGTAATGGTCGTGACAAAAGATATCATTGCGATCGTAAAGGGACGTAGTTTTTCCTCAACATAGTCCACGATCGCTGTCAAAAATTGGCGAGAAATCTGACTGACAATAAAACTATGGGCTTTTAAAATGCGATCGGCTTGAGGATGGTAGAGGATATCTTGACAAATTTTTTGGCAAAGATCCCCATCAATATTCATTAATGTTCTGAGTATGGGCGATTCGGTTAATAACGGTGGCGATGTGGAAACAGATGCAGATATGGTTTCAGATATGGTTTCAGATGTAGTTTCAGATGTAGTTTCAGATGTAGTTTCAGTTGACTCCGTGTAATAAGTCCAAATCACGATCGCCCCTTGGCGTAGGGAAGCGATACCAACACTAGAAGCCAATACTTGCAATAATTCTTGACTTTTAAACTTATAAATAATTTCTGCACGATCCAGCAGCCTGTAACTAGCCAACCCCTTAGTATCTAGATCGATCTGTTCTACAACATTTGGGTTAAGCCTTAGACTAATTTCATCATTGGCAATCGCCAGCCACTCAGGTGTAGCCACCTTAACTCCACAATCTATAAATTTCTACATTTTTGACAATCATTCGTATCTCTGCCAGTCGTTCGCATCTCTGTCAACTTATTGAGCGCGAAACGGCATGAGACTCTTGACTAGGTTTACACAGGTTGTAATAAGCCCCGACCATTGCTTTTGAGCATTCTCAACACCTTGACGATGCAAATCAAAAACAAGCTGGGTCATTTTCGGATCGATTCTGCTTTTGCTCGGCATAAACAAATCGTCGATAAATTTATTTGTCAAATCTCCATCAAGGTGAAACTTAGTCTGGGCAAAAATGCGTTCGCCATTTAAAACCGACTGCTCAAATTCCCATAACTTCCGAAAATAACGAATCATCGGGGCATCGGAAATAATCTTACCGCTAGCATCTTTAGGAATCTTCAACTTTGCTAACTGCCTAGAGATTTCAGAATAGCAGGCATGTTCCCGCTCAAACTGTTCCTTAGCGAGAGGATCTAAGGAATTCTTGCGATCATTAAAAATCTGTTCGGCGGATTTGTAAGTTTCTAAGTCTTGGTTATAGCTAGTCAACTCAGCTCTATATTGCTCTATAGCTGCGGCTTCCTTCGGTAGTAAGGAGGTTGACGTTTGTTGCGGAAGTGACGCTCCCTTTGGCTTGAGTTGAGCGCTACGTTCGAGTAGAGATTCTTTAACGTTTTGCAGTCCTTGCTCAGTTTTGTATGCGATCTTATCGGAAATATCCATATAAAATTCCTGCACATCAAACTTTGACATGGGAATATTGCCAACGATCATCGTATTGATCTCTAGAGAGGTAATCTCTTCTAAAACATCTTTGATCGTTTCTCGAAAGCTATTGAGCGATGCACTTTGTCCTGCTGCTTCCTTGGGGACATCTTTCTCATCTATAGACAAAGAAGCCTCTACCTGCTTTTTTGAGGCTTTTTCAATCCTAGCATTACTCCTCTGCTCGTCTTTCTCAGCGTTGCTTTTACCAAATTGCATACTGTTGCCTAAGCCCTAGATCGAAAGTTCATTGAAAGCTATAAATGCTGTAAACAAAATCCTAGCAACTCATTGCTTGCTACATTGCTATAAGAGTTATGATTTTTTAATTTTAATATACTGCTTAATACTGTTTAATACTGTCAATACAAGTCTTGATTAATGCAAGCCCTATACTAATGCAAGTCTTAATTAATGTAATTCTTGATTAATGCAAGTCTTGATTAATACAAGTCTTGATTAATGCAAGTCTTGTCAACAATTCAACGATTCAATCAATTAAGCATAGCTTGGCAAACGCGTTACACCTGCATTGATATCGCTAGGCTTCTCATCTTTGTTACCTTGTAACATTTCTGTCACTTTCTCACCAATATCTACTAGGGTTTTGAGATTATTGGCAATTGTTTCCGCCCCCTTGGCGACCTGAGTTTCATGAAAGCTCCGTAGCTCCGCATAGGGAGACCCTTGTAAGAAATCAGCCCCAATCTCATTTTCGATATCACCATCGATCAGGTTAATAGTGGTCTTTAGACGATTACCTTCTTTATGGGTAGTATCGCCCTCATGGGCAACCCAAGTTACGATTTCCAACTCCACAAGATCGGAAAATATCTCTACCAAAGCATCACCAAAGTTCTTGCTTTCTTTGAGCTTGTCTTGAAAACGCACCGACGCAGTAACTGTCGTAGTTACGGAAGTAGAAGAAGTTGCGTATGTCATAACAGATACCTAGGGTAAAATCCTAATAAATTTAGATCGAACAAGATAGCTAAGTCAAATTTTAACCGCTTAACCACAAACTTCTACATAATCAAAGACTTTATATAAATCAATTTTTATGATTTTTGAATAAATTGATTTCAACTAAATTAATTTATTCATAAATTTATTCATAATTTATGCAATCTATCAGCAATTTAATTAAACCAACTTTAACTTTAATTTAATGGTAGTCAGATAGTTCAATTAACTCCATTGGGACAAAGCTTTCTTGGGGCAACAAAATTAGTTGGGAGTAAATCAGTTTTCCAGTCATATCTATGCGGTTGATCGCTATGCCCATCGGACGGGGCAATTGCGCTGCATAGGAATCCGCGTAGTATCGATAAATCTGTTTAGCAGCTCTAATAATGAGCGGATCGACTTTTTTGGCTACAGGTTCTGGTCTTTCTGGTTGTTCGAGGCGTTGGGCGGCATATGACACAATGTAAACCCCTTAAATTTAACTATTCTTTTGCCTTATAAAAAGCGGCATCAGGACTTTAGCTGACTTTGTTTTTTTTAGCAAGATTTGAGCTTAGGATTATACATTAGTTGATGTTTTTTGGGCTGCTCTTTAGCAAAAAATTAAAGCAAATCTTTAGCAAAAAAATTAAAGCAGAAAATTAATTGCTCCTAATTACCTTCAGCGCTAGCTAGTTTCAGGCGAAACAACTTGCTATAGAAGATTTGGGGGAAATCCACATAGCCTTTGTCACGAATACTCGAAACCACCTCAATTAGATAGCCAACAAATTCTGAATTTTCTAATGTCATCTCATAGCTCATGTCGGCATCTCCATCGAAGGTGACTCGACATAGAACGAGGTCGGAGGGTAGATTGGCAACCCGCCATACTGCCATAAAAGAAACGGGAGCGCTTCCTTCTATATGACGTTCACCAGTAATTTCACCATGTTTGTATAGAGAAATTGCGTAGGGAAGAGCCTGACGCTTGCTTGGCTCTCGATAATAGGGCATGTAGATTGAAACTTCTTGCGGAGCAGCAGCTTTAAGTTCGATCGCCATAGGTGTAGCGCCTTTATTGATGACTGTATTGGGTGAATTTTTACAAAAAGATTAGCAGGTTTTGGGAAGATTGAGACTGAGACTATCCAATCATCTCCAAGAATTTTGGTTTAATACCAAATCACAAAATGGCTACGCCATTTTGTGATTTTAAAACCCTTACTGGATTTAGGTTTTAATTCCCAAGAGTGTAGCCACACTTTTGTGATTTGGTTTAAATAGGTAAGGATGGGCGGCGCTTCGCGCCGCCCATCCTTACCTATTTAGCTTTGGTTAGTGATTAGGGTGAAACGCGATCGATTACCTTGATCTTGCCATCGGGTTGCACCTCCCAAACATCGTAGCTGCCTTTGACATCACCATATTCATCTAGCTCGACATTGCCACTTGCACCTTGATAGTCAATCTCTGTACCTGCCTTAACAAGTTTGATCGCTTCGCAAACGTCAGTAACTTCCTTGCCAGGAGCATTGGCAATGTCACGAATTTTGCTCTTGATCCCATCACCGGTGGCATCTTTGGCAGCTTCAGCAGCGATCGCTACTAGGGCGGCGGCATCGTAGGAATGGGGGACAAAAGCGGCTAGATCTTGCCCTGTTTTATCTTTATAGCTCTTGGTAAATTCGGCAAGGGCTTTACCATCGGCTCCCGGAACTGTGCCGATCGCTCCTGCCAAGATCAATTTACCATCGGGAGTATTGCCAATTAGTTTTGGAAAATCTTCGGTTTTAACGCCGTCGGTAAGCAGAATTTTTACATCTTTAGTTAAACCTTGCTCGAAGGCAGCCTTGATCACTGCACCACCAGAATCGGGATAGAGAATGGCGGCGACGGCATCGGGTTTGCTGCCAAAGGCTCCTTTTGCCTCAGCTTCAAAGGTGGTTGCTTTGGGATCGTAACGGGTCGGTTTGCTTTTATTTACAATTGTCCCGCCCAGTTTTTCAAAAGCTTCCACAAACGCTTTCTCAAAGCCTACGCCGTAGTCATTGTTGATGACGAGGGTAGCAACTTTTTTCGCTCCTTTCTTATAGGCTAAGTTGGCGAGAGCCAGAGCCTGATAAGTATCAGGTGGGGCAGTCCGATACCAATAGCCTTGAAATTCACCTTTTTTAGCCCGCTCGGTAAAGATGGGGCTGGTGCTGCCAGGCGAAATCATCACGACTTTGTTAGGAACGGCGATCGCTAAAGCAGCGGTGGAAACACTGCTGGCATAAGCACCAACTACAGCCCCGACATTATCGACCTTAACCAATTTGGTCATCGCTTCAGCACCTGCGGGCGGATCAGTACGATCATCCTCTTTAAAATAAGCGATCGGTTTACCTAACACACCGCCGCACTTATTCACGGTCTCAACGAGAAAATCCGTCGCCTTGATCATGGGCGCACCGATCGAAGATAGATCTCCCGTAGCTGGGAGTAAGGAGCCTAAACGGAGAGCATCTTTAGTACCGCCACCAGAGCCTGTCGCTGGTGTTGTGGTGTTAGAGCCTGTAGATGTTGGGCTGGACTGACAAGCCACAATCCAAATAGTTGTCACTATCGCTAGGAAAGCTAGGCAAAGTGTGGAGAAAAACCTTTTAGTCATGGTTGCGATGAACTACGATCATACATATTTACGAAGTTGCTGTAATTGTATCTGCAAAGTCTCATGCCATCCACCATCGATCCACGCCGTCAAAGAGAATTAGTCCGTTTATTAGAACAGCTCGGACTAGAGCAGACAAAACTAGAAACGATCAATCCATCGCAAAACCCTGAAGGTTTTGACTGGCTGCTAATCGATCGCGCTTTGGTGCATCCAAGTTTCTCAACTACCTACAACAACGATCAATTAGAGTTTGTGGGCGATAGCGTGTTGCGCCTGTCGGTGAGTTTATTTTTACAAGAGCGCTATGGCGATCGCTCGGTGGGAGACCTAGCCGCATTGAGATCGCATCTCGTTAGTGACAAAACCCTCGCCGAAATTGCCAGCATTTACGAACTGCAAAAATATGTTGTCGTCTCAAATGCGGCTCGGAACGATGCCCAAGCTCTGAGATCGCTCCTAGCGGATGCCCTTGAGGCTTTAATGGCAGCGATATATGTCAATACAAGGGATCTGCACTTGATTCGCAAATGGCTCGACCCACATATGCAACGTTTTGCCTCAGCGTTGCTAGCAATTCCTGCCTTGGGTAACTACAAGGTCGCGCTGCAAGAATTAACGCAGGGTCGGTGGAAGAGGTTACCCGAATATCGCAACATTGAAACAACTGAATCAAAGCAGACCAATATTTTTTCTGTAGAAGTATGGTTTAACGATCGCTGTTGGGGCAAAGGACAGGGTAAAAGTATCAAGGCGGCGCAACAAGAAGCGGCTGCGATCGCCCTTGAAAGAATGCAAAATGAAATTTAACCGCCCCCAAACCGCAACAATAAATTTGCGACGCAAATTTATTTTAGGTAATTTCCATCTATTTCCATCTATTTCCATCTGTAGATATTTGGCAAACCTTCATCATATTTATTAAGATTCACACTTAAGCGTATAAATACTTAACGTCAAATCGTAAATTTTTCTACAAATACAGGACAAGCATCGTAATATTTCTTAGTGTGCTAATTTCGCTTTTCTGCTCAATTTTTATAGATTAGTGCTTCGTGTGGTAAGAAGGAGTCAAGAGTCATTCTGATACTAATATCGATCCTAGCCGCCCTCAATGCTGTGGCAGCAATGTGGCTATTACTTTATGGGCTAAATGCTTATTGGCTCACTGCTGTCCATAAGCCTAAGCTTTCTCTACGGAAACAACTTGTTTTTCCGCAGCTTAATCCTGCTAGAGAATACCAAACCGCCCAAGCCGCCACAGCGCCATCAACAAGTGCAGGGGCGATCGCTGTCAATAAATTTGACAATTTCGATCAATTTCGCCTCGACAAACCTCTAAACAATAGCTTTGCCAGCTATGTTTTGGCGGTCGATCCCCCAGAGCATCATGCGATCGCCTTAGAGGAACTGCCAATCGTTACGATCCAGTTGCCGATTTTTAACGAGCGCTATGTATCGCGCCGCTTGGTTGATGCTGTGTGTAAGCTGGACTATCCCCGCGATCGAATGCAAATTCAGGTACTTGACGACTCTATCGATGATACTCAAGAGATCCTCAGCGAAACCGTCCAAGAATACCAAAATCAAGGTTTCTGGATCGAATATGTCCATCGTGTCAATCGCACAGGATTTAAGGCAGGAGCTTTGCAAGACGCAATGCCTCTCGTGCAGGGAAATTACATTGCTATTTTTGATGCTGATTTTATCCCCTCCGCCAACTGGCTCAAGGATACGATCCGCCATTATGTCGAGAATCCCGATGCCAAGGTGGCAGTAGTCCAAACCCGTTGGGGACATATAAACTCTGAATATTCGTTGCTTACCAAGTTACAATCCACAGGAATAGACGGACACTTTGCGATCGAGCAGCAGGCAAGGTGCAACAACGGCTATTTCTTAAATTTTAATGGTACTGCGGGTATTTGGAACCGACAGGCCATTATTGACGCAGGTGGTTGGCATGCCGATACCCTCGCTGAAGATATGGACTTGAGCTATCGCGCTCAACTCAAAGGCTGGAAGGTAGTTTATGACAATAATATCGTCGCGCCTGCGGAGCTACCCGTTGCCATGCTTGCCTTCAAATTACAGCAGTTTCGCTGGGCAAAGGGAAGCATTCAATGTGCCAAAAAGTTAATGTTTGCCATCTGGGAAGCCAATCTCAGTTTTCCCGTCAAATTTCAAGCCACCATGCATTTATCGGGATATTCAGCCCATCCTTTGATGTTGCTTTTGGTTTTGCTTTCAATTCCTCTGATGCTGATCACGCCTGATAGTGCAACCGCTTTGCGAGTTTCTTTTGAGGGTATTTGGTCAGTATTTATGCTGCCAGCTACCTTTGGCCCCCCATTTTTATATTTCCATGCCCAACGTGATCTATATCCCAAGCTTTGGTATCGTCGCCTCGGACGGATTTTTCTGTTAGCAGTTTTAGGCACAGGTATTTCTTGGAGCAATAGCCGAGCCGTATTCGCGGGCTTGTCAAATACTGGCGCAAATTTTCGCCGTACGCCCAAGTTCGATATCAAACATAAGAGCGATCGCTGGGAAAATAAGGCTTATAAAATCCCCCTTGATGCTACGGCGGCGATCGAAATCGGGCTATGCATTTATAGTGCGATCGCTTCGGTATTGGCTTTCCATAAGGGTCTATATATAACTTTGCCCTTTATGGTCTTATATGCGTTGAGCTATGGCTATGTTGGCGGATTGACTCTTTGGCAGTCTTGGCAGCAATCACGTAATTAACTGAATGAACCGAAATTAGAGAGCGCCAAACGCTCTCTAAATTTTATAATGGTCAATATGTGGTCAATTGTTATCCCAACTTATAACCGCCTACCAATATTGCAGAAATGCCTGCAAGCGATGGAAGCGCAGAATTTTACAACTCCCTATGAGATTGTAGTAGTTGATGATGGCTCCACCGATGGCACGGTGGAATTTTTGCAAAGCCATCCCCAAAAATTTCCCCATGTCCGATTAGTTTTGCAAAATCATGAGGGAGCGGCGATCGCCAGAAATACAGGCATCGATGTCGCGCGTGGCGAAGTAATCGTATTTATCGATAGCGATCTTGTCGTTACCCCCATATTTTTATCCGCCCATGCAAAGGCTTTAGAAAAATCCCTAGCTAATGGCGATCGCGCCTTTACCTACGGTCAAGTAATTAATACGGCTAATTTTGACGAACCCACCTCTGAACCTGTCAAAATCACCGATATTTCCCATGCGTTTTTTGCAACGGGTAATGTAGCGATCGCTAAACATTGGCTGCTTGAAGCAGGCAAGTTTGATACTGGCTTCCGTCAGTATGGCTGGGAAGATCTAGAACTGGGCGTACGCCTCAAAAATCTCGGCTTAAGACTAATCAAATGTCCTGAGGCTGTTGGCTATCATTGGCATCCCGCCTTTACGATCGAGCAATTGCCAGCCCTCGTCGATGTCGAAGCCCAGAGGGGACGTATGGGGGTATTGTTTTACCAAAAACATCCCACTTGGCAAGTGAGAATGATGATTCAGATGACATGGCTCCATGTATTGCTTTGGGGTATATTGTCCTTGGGTGGCTTGCTCAACGAGCGATCGCTGCGTCCTCTCCTCACATGGCTCATCAATCAAGGTAAGCCCCAATTAGCCCTAGAAATCGCTAGAATTTTCTTGAATTGGTACAACGTTAAGGGCGTATATGCCGCTTATCGAGAAACTAGGCAAAGCCTATGAAGGTTTCCTTAGAATTTCTCTATCACTTTCATTGCGATCGCTGTCGAAAATGGTGGAGTCGTGCCGACATCGAGCCCCAAATTGGCGAGCAAGTTTACTGTCCTTACTGCGGTCATATTAATACCGTAGAAGCGGTACAAACTTTCCGCAACGCAGCTCGCGGCGGTAGCTGCCTCAGCCAAAGACCCGATGAAATATAATCAAAAAGCTGTGGCGCACTCTACGCACGCCACAGCTTTTTGAATCTGGTTTTGATACCAAACTAAACCTACAGCGCATTGCGCTCAAACCCAAACCAAAGAAATTTTTGAAAGCGTTGCAAAGCAACGCTTTCAAAAATTTCTTTGTGGTTCGTTTGATCGATAATTGCTGTAAGTAAATAGGCGCAATTAAATATAAAAACCTTAAACCTATAGCGCACGGGCAGCGTGCGCTACAGGTTTAAGGTTTGGCTTTGGTTTTTACGCCCTTGATAAATTTGACAACAAACATTGCTATATGTCCAATCCCACTATCATTCTGGCAGGTTATCTCGCGGGAGCCACCGACTACATCCCGATCGCTGAGAAATTAGCCAAGCAAAATATATCGGCGACGGTAGTTCCTTTAAAGTGGTGGGAATGGGTTCCGACAGTAGGCGGGCGATCAATTGCCCCCATTTTAGAAAAACTAGATCAAACCGTAAACTTAGAATTAGAGAGATCGGGCGCATCTAAAGTCAATATCATTGCCCATTCGGCAGGGGGATGGCTAGCGCGAATTTATCTAGGCGATCGCCCCTACTATGACAAGGTTTGGGATGCGCGATCTAAGGTTGCCAAACTAGTCTGTCTCGGCACCCCCCAGCGCAGCCTTGAACCTTGGTCGCTAAGAAATTTAGGCTTTGTCAATGACAATTATCCCGATGCTTTTTATGACGATATTGAATATATCTGCGTCGCAGGGAAATCTGTTCGAGGCGCAAAGTCTTCACCGCAAAAATGGCTAGCCTATAGCAGCTATGAACTTACTACGGGGCAAGGAGATGCTTGGGGCGATGGCATTATTCCCCTTGAAGCAGCCTATTTAGATGGGGCTACGAATATTGAAATTGATGGGGTTTATCATTCAGCAAGATCAGGGAAATGGTACGGCTCCCAAGAAGCGATCGATATTTGGTCGAAATATCTTTAATACCAAGTTAAGAAATGGCTATGCCATTTCTTAACTTGGAAACCCAGTAAGGTTATACCAATTCCCAAAATGGCGTTGCCATTTTGGGAATTGGTATAACGCCTAGAAAGAATCCCTGCGACACCCCTGAAAGAATGGCGATCGCCCCTAAAAAGCAAATATCAGCCAAAAGGCTTATGAAAAAGCCCTCAATTTTACAACAATCTAGTAGACATTTTTAAAAGACGGATGTATAGTATAGAGGTGTGAGGAGCGAACAAAAGAAAAAGCCTAGGAACGAAACAGGGAAAGTAACCTAGGCTTTTTCTTTTGGTTAATATAAAAAAAGGGGGAGTAGTAATTACTACTCCCCCTTTTTTATGGATTTTTATGGATTTTTATAGATTTTTACAGCTCTTCGTTAGCGCATCTAGCTGTCGCTAAGCTTACCCCAAAAGATGAGTGGCGGCGCTTCGCGCCGCCACTCATCTTTTGGGGTAGCTAGCATCTACGCTATGCGTCAATTCTCACAAGGACAAAGGGTGGTACGACCAAACTCGTAAATTCTTGTTCTTGGTTAGCATTCCAAGAGCTCAGCTCTTCGGCAGTGGGATGGCGTAACCATCCATCCTCGATCCAAGACTGGACTAACTGCGTATTATCTTCGGTTAGAGCTATTCCCACATCCACTAGATCCAACTTTGCCCCAACTAAAATCACCCTTGCCCTTGCCGCATGGGGAGATAGCCATTCCCACAGCGCCACATCCACCATTTCTTCTAAATCTTTTCTTGCCGTACTCACTAAAATTCCTCGCTATCATCAACTGTGCGATCGCCCCCAATAACCTCTAAGTACTTAGCTTTGATCGCTTTAATATCTTGCCATGTTAACCACTTCGGACTACCTTGCTCGCGACTTTGATTGCGCAATAGATAGGATGGGTGGAATATGGGCATGACAAAACGTCCTTCCCATTCGTACCATTGACCGCGCACTTTAGTAATTGATAGCTTTTCCGCCAATATCGATTTGAGGGAAGTCGCCCCAGTAAGCAAAATGATTTTAGGATCGATTAGTCGAATCTGTTCTAGTAAATAGGGCTTGCAAGTAGTTGTTTCTAATGGGGTAGGAACCCGATTATTGGGCGGACGACATTTGACGGTATTACAAACATAGACATCTTTAGTCGTGTCAAATCCCACAGATTCTAAGATTTTGTCTAAAAGCTGTCCTGATTTGCCAACAAAGGGCAATCCAGATAAATCCTCCTGCTCCCCAGGAGCTTCACCGATGATGAGAATCTTGGCATGGCGATCGCCTCTTTCGACAACGACATTAGTGCGCGTTGAGGCAAGCGGACATTTTTGGCAATTACAAGCTGCTTCGCGCAATGCTTCGAGACTGTCAAACTGCTCGTACGCTATAGCTTCAGGAACTGGGCTTTTAGCAGAACGAGGAGCTTTTTTTACCGTTGTCACCTCAGTCGTCACCTCTGCATGGGGAAGCTCAAGCAAAGGAACCTCCGATGGAGTTAGATCGAACAGGCTCATTTGTTCTTTGTCAGTCATAGAAAGCGTATATGCCCCAAAGTCATTGCTTATAGCTAATATTTTACCTATGTAAGCAATCCTGTAGTCAACATATTTTGAGCTTTAACCCTAAGCTCTTGCCCTAATACCAATTTAAGAAAGTGTTGTCACACTTTCTTAAATTAAAAACCAAACCCAGTAAGGGTTTTTATACCAAGTTAAGAAATGGCGTAGCCATTTCTTAACTTGGTATAAAACCAGAGAGTACTGCCCGCGTAGCGGGCGGTACTCTCTAGTTTTGGTTTTTAATTATGCTGAACTACTTCCTACCTATTTTCTAGCCTTTGATATAACTTACTAACGGGGATTTGAAATTTTATATCGCGTTTTTGGATAGATTCAACAAGAGGAATATTGTCTCCAAAGTCTGGAAAATTGATGACAGCGTTAGCCAACTGCATACCCAATGGTCTTAAATGACCGCCTATTAAATATTCTTGAAAATTCTTAGGTGGCTTTTTAAAATCATTCTCAAACCATAGGCATGTTGATAAGGCAATTTTATCGGTCTTGAAGGCAACTATCCCTAAGAGTTTGAATAAATTGCCAGACTTGATGAGGGCATAGGTTTGTTCTGGCGTTGGATTGACATTTATTCCTAAATTAATCAATACGGTGGCTAAAGGCTTAGGAATAGCACTATCAAGCCCCGTATTTACGGGAGCGAGTAGTAAAGAAGGTTGGTTCTTGATGAAGAGGCTACTGATTTCGACAAGACCTTTTAACTGCTTCACATTGGTCGATCGCTCAACGTAATCGGCAATTAATGCTTTAGCCTCTTTACTCTTTAGCTTTAGATCGTTAGTTAAACTTAAAAGACCATCAAAAATATTATCAATCTTGCGATCGAGCTTTGCTGGAGAATCCTTTTTGGTTGCTGTTTCTCTAACTATCCGTCCAATCAGTTCTTTCAGCTCTTGCTGATTATCAATTGAAGGTAAGGCACTAAATGCTTCCAAAAGAGCAATATATTTGCAACCAATACTATGCCCAAGCCAAGCAAAGTTGCGATCGCTGAGGTAAGCTGAATAGTCATATCCGTAGGCTATGGCGATTCTGACTAGCTCTGGCATGATTTCATACTGCTCTTTGATTAAAAAACCAGCTTCAGTATAGTGATCAAAAGTAAAGTTGAATGGTAAGACAACTATGGTATAGCCATCCTCAAATAGTCCCCGAAGCAGAGAACGATAGAAAAACATTGGGAAAAACGTACCGAAGAATGCGCCACCAATAAATTGAATGGCTCCCCTTGGTTTTGGGTGTAGAGCCACCCAGCTATGCGCAATAGGTTGAAATTTCATAAATAAACTGCTGACGTTAATTACCTGTCAAAAATTAATTCCATTCCACAAAGTTATATATAAGTAGCTGGATACAATTAAATATAAAACCCCACAAGCTATAACGCACACCTAGCGAGCACTACAGCTTGTGATTCTGGGTTTTAATTATGCCCAGCCACTTATTCGGAAATATCTTATTAGTTAAATACATTATCTAACTGGCTAAATAGATCGCATCCCAATATCAAGAAAGAGATCTCAATTTCTGCTCAACAATACAAAAGTTATCCTTGTGATAACACTTTTGTGAATTAAAAACTAAACATAGTCAGTAAGGGGTTTTAAGTTAAGAAATGGCTACGCCATTTCTTAACTTGGTATGAAATATAGATCGGTGAATAACAGCTTAATAAATGGGATTTAAATAATATTATCCACATTTATTAAGCTGCTGAAGCTGTTGCCAATCTATTGAGAATCAGCAATCTTAAACACTTACTTGATGAATTTCCAGAGTGTGCTACCACTATCCCTAGTAGGACCTGTTGCCGTTGACACACAGTAGGCATTACTTTGACAACCTGCACCCCTAGTATCTAGAAAACCTCCTTGGAAATTAGCATATCCGTTCTGAAGTACGACTTCTTGGGCTAGAGTAGCAAAGCCATCTTTAGCATTACTTGGAATGATTTTCCAAGTTCCACTACCGCTATCTCTATTAGTACTTGTTGCAGTTGATACGCAATATTTATCATCATTGCAACCTGCGCCTCTAGTATCTAAATAGGTCGCATTACCGTACTGATTTTGCAAATAAAATTCATCATTAGCTAAAACAGGTTTACCGTTGTCCACGGTTCCCTTTTTAGAAACAATTTTCCAGCTACCACTTCCACTGTCTCTGTTAGTGCTTGTTGCCGTCGATACGCAGTAAACATTGCCCTGACAGCCTGTAGCTCTAGTGTCTAAAAAACCTCCTTTAAAACCAGCGTATCCATTCTGAATATTGTATGTTTCTCCATACCTCAAAGCATTAGTGGGAGGAAGTGGTGAAAGAGTTTTTCTTGCATTGACAAGAAAAATTGAATCTCCAACTCTAGCCTCGAACTCAAATGGCTGTTGCCTTGCTGGTTGCTGTAGTGATGGAGGAAGCAAAGGAAAGATCTTCGTGAAATCGGTTTTAACGTTTTCAGTGGCTCCAGAAACTAAGAAGCAGTTTGCATCGGTCTTTTTCTTACCAGTAGTTTGATCGTAAAAAATTTGCGAAAATGCTTTGATGGTCAGATCGTCTACAGGAGAGACATAAACTAAATATCCCTGAGTATCTAATTCCTTTGCCTTGGATTCAGCATCTGCAACTTTATCCAAGAAAGAGATCGAGGTCTTTGCGATTTTGACAGGGCATTGAGATGCAGGCAGCCCCGCAACAACACTGTAGATTCGACCTTGAGCAGGAGCGTCAATGGTGAAAAGCGTGTTAGTTCCTGGCACTACGGCTCTTGACCCTTGGAAATCAAACCAACCCTGAGTAAACGAGCCATTAATGCCGTTTTTCTGCCGTGAAGCTTCTAGTACTTGCTTATACAAGGCTGGAAAATCACTTAAATTTTCAGGAAGCATCGCACTGAGGTCGAGATTGGGAATCGCCACATCATATTGCAAGATATCGCGATATACCTTAACTCCTTCAGCCTGTTGTTCGGGAGTGACATAAAAAGTGGTTATCCCGCGAGATGCAGGCTGGGTAGCTTGTTGAGCATAAGCTGGGCTTACCCCACCTAGGCACAAAACAAAGCTAAGAAGCGCAGCCAAAATTGCAGCTAATTTCTTCACAAATTCTCCTGAATATTCTTTGTTCGTAAAGTTATTTTCAGATCTGTGGTTTTTATGACCACAATTATTTAGACGTTTAACTGATCGAAATCAGGAATTTTTCGAGTTAGCCACGTTTTTTCTACTTGTTTCTCAACTCTTTAGGATTGATGTTTAGACTCGTCGCTCTAATTTTTTGCCTTTGAGTTGTTGCAAAAGCATTTCTACCTCTCCACGAACGGGATACAGTAATTGCCATTTCAAGGCATTCTCATAGGCCTGTATAGCCCCTAAGCGATCGCCTAAATTAGTTAAAGCTTTTCCAAGCCAGTAAGAAGTCATCGCAGGATTATGCTCTTGCAGATCCTGACACCCTTGACAAGCTGCTTGCCAATAATTAATTGCTGTCGAAGTTGCGATCGCACGATCGCCACCGCCCCTATCTGATAAATCGTCTAAATCGTCTCTATCTGATAATAAATAGCTATCTCCCAGCCATAAAGCAACTGGGATCAATTGCAAACCGCCAATGCGCAAAAGTGCTTTCCCTTGCTCAAGTGCATGGATGGCTGCTGAATGTTGCCCCGCCAAAGCCAATACCCGTCCGTGCAGAATCCAAGGATCGGCTAACTGTGGAGCAAGGGCGATCGCTTGCTGGGAGACAATACAACCTCTTTCTTTCTGTGCAAAAGACTCTACGAAGATGCGCCCCGCAGTTGACCATACTCGCCACCGATCGGGAAAACGGAGAAGCATTTCTTCTATCAAGGTATGCAAGTCCTGCAATTGTTTGGCAGTCGCTAACATCTCGCACAGCCCAAGATAAATTTCACAATCATGGGGGTATAGATGGTAGGCTTGCCCCATGGCAGCGATCGCCTGTTCGTATTCGCCAGTCTCAAATAGACATTTACCGTAGTAATACCAAGCATGGGGATAATTGGGATATTGGGCGGTCAAGGCTGCTAATACCTTTACCCCTAACTGCCAGTCCCCTCGCAAAATATAATAGTAAGCCAGCGATTTTTGCGCATCTGCACTATGAGGTGACAGTTTTAGTAAAGAGGTAAGCATTTTTTTGGTCAGTTTTCCCTCTTGCCCAGAAACCAGTCGCATCTGACAACGTCGGTCAATCTGGCGCTGGATTATGCGTATATCATCGGGAGCGATCGCGATCGCCCTACTGAGTTTATCTCTCGCAACCGAAAAATCACCAAGAGCGATCAAGGCATCATAGATGTAAATTAATGCAAGAAAATCATTGGGGGCGATCGCGTCAACCTTTTCTAAGGCGTTTAAAACACCCAAAGGATTCTCCCTTTGCCAATGTACCTCTGCTAACGCCATCCAATGGGCGATCTTGTCAGGCTCGATAACTGTTGCCAAGGTAAAGGACTCAATAGCCCTATGACTTTGATCGCGACAGACAGCTATTAACCCATGAATATGCTCTTGAGTTCCTTTTTTCTCAGCCCGCAATAAAGCTTTTTGATATACCTCCACGGCATCCGCTTTTAAACGCATCAATCGTAAGATTCTCCCTAGTTGCAGCCACACATTCAGTAATTGCGGTTGCACAGCAATTACTTGCCGATATTCCGCGATCGCCTGTTGCCAATTTCCCATTTGACAGAGTAAATCTGCAAATTCCAATCTCTTTTTCCAGCCTTGGGGATGCTTTTGGACGTATTTTTGCAGGGAAATAAATTTTTGATCTCTTCTAGTTATTTTGTCTTTTAAGTCAATGTAAAAATTTAACTCCAACCTAGAAGACTGACTGAGTTGTACCAATGATGTGGTAATTCTTCCTGACATATGACAGTAGAGTTATAGTTGATTTCTTCTTGATATTCATTGATTACGATTGTTAATTCCCGATCGCAGGGAAGCAATGCCTGCCTATCTATACAATCTGCTAAGTAATCGGCTAAATCTATGGATAATGGGAGGGGGTCTATAGCCGTATCATCCTCACCAGCCAGATATCTATTTAAATATTTTTGGAGAAATTTCTTAGCCTTTTTAACGGATCTACGAGCATTGTCTTCCGAGATCAATAGTTGTTTAGCTATATCTCTATAGGATTTTTCCTGATAGTAATATAGGATAAAAGAAGCACTCAAACTCTTAGGTAATAATCTAATTTTCTGCTGAATATATCTCCACAATTCTAAGTTCAAAAGATTAGCTTCAGGCACAACGCCTGCATAATATAAGGATGGATTCTCCTTTGATTTAATCTTCTCGATATTTTCAATCCTTGTTGATTCATTTCGACGCTTTCGGAGTATATCTATACAGAAATTATGGATTAGACGACTTAACCAAGCTTTAGGATGTTTTACCTTAGTTACGTATTTTGGCCATTCATGACAGGCTTTGAGCATAGCCTGACTTAAGACATCTTCAGCATCAGTAAAGTTACCCCCCATCCACTTTAAACAACAGTTGTATAAGTAATTTTGATGCAATTGCCATAAATGCCAAAAGTCTAAACAATTGTTTTGATCGCACATTTGTTCGTTCATCTAAGGTTCTATGGATGACGCATTTCAAATCAGCATATTTACAGGAATTTTATGAACGAGAATAGATAAATCCACAAAATCCCTTAGTCTCAGTCAAAAAAATCTTAATCTAGTTCCAACTAAAATTCAACGCTTTAGAAGCAAAAGACTAAAGCATTAAATCAAAACATTAAATCATAGATTTATCCTTATACAAAAAGCATAAAATAGCTAAAAAATGGGTAGTCCTAAAAAGGAAAGGATGACCGAGCAGGTAAAGAAGTGTTGTAATGATGAATAAAATTCCAAATGGCCCCAATGTGATTTTCTAGTTTCTTAGAAAAGGATAGAGTTTTCTAACTAGTCTTGATACTCGTTGTCGTAACGTACCGTTGAATCTCTCAATATAGTTAGTCTTTCCCGTTTCTTTACCCACAGCCCTATGACGCTTGCTGGGTATACGACAGGATAAGACGAGTAGAAATCAGTGTAAAT
>NZ_ALWB01000001.1 GCF_000332215.1 Pseudanabaena biceps PCC 7429 | reverse complement strand
AGTTATGGGAATCGTTGCCTAGTGTCTATCGACAATGTGCGATTATTTACACTGATTTCTACTCGTCTTATCCAGTTGTCCTTCCCAGCAAACGTCATAGGGCAGTCGGTAAAGAAACGGGAAGACCAACTATATTGAGCGATTCAACTGTACGTTACGTCAACGAGTATCTAGACTAGTTAGAAAGACCTTATCCTTTTCTAAGAAGTTGGAAAATCACATTGGGGCCATTTGGAATTTTATTCATCATTACAACACTTCTTTACCTGCTCGGTCATCCTTTCCTTTTTAGGACTACCCATTTTTACCATAGTAAGCTTCGCCTCTATTGTAGTAATTAAAAGGATCTTCTGGATTAAGGCTTATTGCTTTATCATAATCTTTGATAGCAAGTTCATAATCTTTTTGATTTAAATATATTTTCCCTCTTTTTACATAAGCTTCATAGTAATTAGGTTGAATCTGAATAGCACATGTATATTGTTCAACCGCCTTGTAGAGATATTCTTCTTTTTCTTGCTTTTCCTTTTTTGAACCTTTCTCTTCTTTCTCTAGACCGTCTTTAAAATAAGTTTCGGGTTTTACTTTTGATGAGCAACTATTACTATTACTGTTATTAGGCTTAATAAAATTACCAATTAATAAAAAAATAGATACTATTACAATAGCAATAAAAATTTCTGCCTTAGAATCTTTTTGTTCTGACAGGTTAATTTGCATTTGCTGATGAGGCATAAATTTTTCTTCAGCATTTTTACGTTCTTTCTCTAATCTTTTTGATTCTTGTAGATCTATCAATTTTTTAATTTCTTCACATAACTCTTTAATATCTTTAGCTATACTTTCAAAAGCCTCTTTTCGATTTTTCCAACTGCGATCTTCAATAGCTATTGAGTTACCGTTTTTATCCCTAGGTAGAGATTTTAAATATTCAAAACTACTGTTATCCCAAAGGGCATTATCGATCCTTATTGGAACTACACGAAATGGTGAAGACTTTTTTTGGCGCTTGACAGCTAAATCAGCATATTGTTTCCAACTAGATATATTCAAAGATTCAATACTGACAAGTAAAAAAACTATATCTGCTTCGTTTATATTCTTTTTAAAACTAGATGAATTAAAATTAGATGTATTACAGTGCTCATGAGGTGTAATCTCTATGCCTTGACTGTTTATTGAATAATTAAGATGCTTTAATAAAAATTTTTCATAATAGTTTTTATTGTCTTGTGCGTATATACAGACGGCTTTCATACTTCTATAATTTGCTTTAAAACTATTCTTTTTGTTTATTTTTAATACTTTTTATCTTATTAATCTCATTTTTAATTGCATTAGCTATTTCAGAATAAATATCTTTTTTTCTGATTTTATTAGAAGTAATAGGTTGCAAGTCTTTGTATGCTTCTCTAGACCAATCGCAATCGTCAATAATAATAGGAATAACTTTTGTATCTAAATTATATTTTTCCATTATCATTTTTACTTCAACATTACGATGCTCTAGAGAGACAATGTAATCTATACTAACAAGCAACAAGATTATATCTGCTTTACGTAATTGCTCATTACGTTCGACAATTCTATTTGTCCCAGCACTAATTTTATCCGTATGTAATATTTTAATAATGCCATCTATTTCCAAAGGTTGAAGATTTTTTTCAATTCCGTTTAGTGCTGTTTTATTTTCGCCGCAACTAGAGAAGTAAATATAAACAGGTTTATTTTTAGTTAGATTCATTGGCTTTGATTGATGTATTAATTTGTCACGGTTTTCATTATCAAACTTGGCATTAGAAATTTTAGCAGTGATCGCTTGAATCATTTCGTCACTCAATTCTAAGTTGTAATTATCGCCAATGTGAATATTTTTTCCATTAGCAATATTAGTATTAAATTTAGCAAACTGTGCTTTAACTTCGTGATCACCCGACTCTAAAAATTGCTGTAAAGATTCTATATCAGCATCCGTAAACTGACCATTGGCAATGCGATTAAAAATAGCTGCTAATTCATCGTTCATTGAAGTCTAAACAAAAGCTGAAATTTGCAATTGAGCATTGACTACCATTACGATCTATTCTGAGAGATATTTACCGTAAAATCGCCGCCAACTTGAACATTTTCCAATTCCTTCTGCACCACACTTTTATGTGAAGCATGATCGCCACCATAAAAATTATCACCAATATGTAACTCCTTTGCTTCATTAATATTCGTAATAAATTTCCCCTTCTGCTCAATCTTATCAGCAATCTTATTAACTTTCTGCCCCACCTCAGACCTCTCCTCCTCCCAACCATTCTCAAGAAAACCCTTACCACCCCGCAACAACGAGATTACAAAATCACCCGTATCAAAATCAAAATGCGGCGTTTGGTCGCGATCGTAAACCTGTCGCGTCGTCTCAGGCACAGACTTACCCAAATAATTCATCAAATTGGAAACCTTTACCACGCGATCGCCAGCCTGATTACCCGCCCCCTGCAACGCCTCCAAAAAGTGAAACGTATAGATACTCAGTGATTGATCCTTGAGAATCCATGACTCCTGATGTCCCTCCGAAGAAGTAAACACAACTCTACCCTTACCGCGTTTCAGATCCTCAATTAACCCCTTAGAAAAAGCCACACGCTCAAACCCATCAAACTCATCCATTAACTCAGCATCAGCATCCTTAGAAGTCGCCATTCCCGCCGCATGACAGCTATCAATCACAACCAACAACCTTTCAGCCTCAATCTCGCGTATCGCATTTGTAAATACTTCAGCCGACAAAGCCGACGCAGCCAACTTACTAGGCTTTACGTCATGCTGTAGCAAATAGTAGCGATTATCAGACTTATCAACCCATCCATGCCCCGAATAATAAACGATCGCAGTAGCCTCACGGTCAGATTCCACCTTTTCCCTCAGCCAACTCAAACCCTGTAAAATCCCATCACGAGTAGCTTCTGCATTATTCAGTACCCGAATCTGTTCTTGAGGATAACCACAAAGATCGAGATCGGTTAGCGCCCCATAAATCGCTTGTGTATCCTTAACCGTTACAGGCAAAGATAAGGGATGGTATTTTGACTCGCCCACACCAATCAACAAAGCATAGCCATGATTAAACGTTTCAGCCATCATCTTTGACCCATCAACTAGCTTTTATTTTAAACCGAATCAACGTAGAATAGTACGTACATCTATAGCTATCCTCCAAAAACAATTATTACAATTTCCCCTACGCTCAACCAAAACTGTTGACCCCAAAATTATGAACTCCATTTACTCAGATGAACTAGTCACAGCCACCGAACTAAACCGTCAACCAGGCAGAATTTTAGACAAAGCCCTAGAACATCCCATCACCATTACCCGCAACGACCAATCCTTCGCCTTACTGAGGCGAGAAGACGTAGCTCTATTTGTAAAAACCGCCCAGCATAGTCGCGAAATTGTCGAACTTCTCAATACAGCCTTCCGTTTATTGCTAAACCAAAAAATTGGCACAGAGCATCCCTATGGTTGGCTTGGAGCATTTGACGCAGACGAATTGAATGAATTTATTAACGAGGTGATCTCAGCCTATCGCTCAGTTGCCTTACAAGAAACAAAAAATTTCGACAAAGCATGGAATGAATTAGAAGCAATTATCCATGAATGGTATGAGAGCGCCTTAGCAATCGCCAATCCAGACCTAGAAGCAGCCTTTACTCAAATCAAGCAATCTTGATATGTCAGAAAACATCACCGAAGAGATCAACGAAATTATTGAACCACCAGAAGTAAAGCTGACAACTCCTGATTTACCTGAGACTTCTAATACACCCAAAATAGAAACTATTTGGCTAGTAATAGCTAAAAATCGTCGCGTAAATCGAGACTGGGAAGCCCTGATCCAGCGAAATCCTGAAAACGCCAGACGTTGCTACAAAGACCTACAGACAGCACCAATAACGAGACAGCCTGGACGGGTATTTCCGTTAAAAGGCAAAAAATATAGAGGTGTATGGGAATATGAAGTGACTGGAGGAGATAGAGTATTTTACGTTCCCGATGAAACTCAATTAAAAGTAGTTGTTTTCTATGCTGGAAAGCATATTCAACCTGCTCCAATACCTTAATAATGCCCTGCTTATCAAGACAACTTTTTCGGACTAGGCTTAGCCACTTTACCTGCCTGTTTAGGCTTACGCTGAGAAGTTTTCTTCTCCTTCCCAGTAGCAACCTTACCCAAATTCGGCTTAGCCACCTCATCCAGATCGCCAAACATCTTCGACCACCACTTCTCCTGAGAAGACCAGAAAAAAACCACATCCGCATGATCCTTGCGTTGACGTGTCTGAACATCCGCACACTTCAACATCACCTTATCCACACCGTCCTTACTGTATGGAAACTTAGCCAAAGGCTTACCACAGACAGGACAAGCAAAACTAGTAACCTCCGCTGTCACTGCATTCTCACCCTTCGGTTGAGGAATTTCCCACTGATTACGGCGATCGCTCCAAAACATCACCAGATTCTCACAGCCATGCTCACACTTGAGAAAATGCCCTCCACTGACTTTCTTAGAAGGAATCTTACTGAGAGGATGATTACAAGCAGGACAAGCCACATCCGAAAGCTCATTTTTGCGATTACTTGGCTGTAAATCCGCACCAAGATTCGTATAAGCCCGCGTCAACATCGGCTGAAAATAGGACTGATGCCAACCAATCAAATAGCTTTGCCACTCCAACTTACCCACCGAGATCTCATCCAAAGTCGTTTCCATCCCTGCGGTAAAATCGGCTCTGAGTAAATCAGGGAAAGTTTTATGCAGCACATCATCTGTAGACATCCCCAAAGCTGAAGGTTCGAGAACCTTACCCTTGAGTAACACATAGGTGCGCTCCTTCAGCGTCTTGACGATCGCCGCAAAAGTACTCGGTCTACCCACACCCTGACGTTCCAGTACCTGCACTAACTTCGCCTCGCTATACCTTGCAGGAGGTTGAGTTTGCTTCTGCGTAAACCCTGCATTTGCCAAAGCCAAGGTCTGACCGCTTGTTAAAGCAGGAATATGTTTATCCTTACTCAAATCATTCCAATAGCGCGTATAACCCGCAAAGGTGAGAATACTACCCCTAGTCTGCCAAAGCGTCGAACCAGCCTGAATAATCACCCGACTTTTCTGAATCAAAGCATTCGCACATTGAGAAGCAACCGCTCTACGCCAGATTAACTCATACAGTTGATGCTGTTTCGCACTGAGATGGTCTCTAACCGTTTTTGGAGTAATGCTCAAATAGGTAGGACGAATCGCTTCATGGGCGGATTGAGCATTAGCCTGTTCACGATGGCGAGTAGTTTTCTTAGGGACATTATCAGGATCGTGCTTTGATAGCCATTCCTTCACCTCAGCACAAAACTCAGGCGAGAGACTAGTGCTATCAGTACGGTGATAGGTAATCAAACCCTTACGACCGTTCGGCAAATCGACACCCTCAAACAACTCTTGAGCCACCTTCATCGTCTCTTCAGGCGATAGCCCTAATCTCACTGAGGCAGCTTGCTGGAGCGAACTGGTAATAAAAGGCGGTAACGGTGATTTCTGAGCAGTGACACCCGTAGCTTCGCGAACGACATGGGGATGATTACGAGCTACTTGAATAATTCGGGCAGCTTCCGCTTCTGACAATACCCGTTTTGACTCCACCGTAGATTCTGTATTCACTTCCGCCGCATCATCGGTGACATCCTGATCGTCAAGCACAGGTTCAATCTCGCTACTACCTGCATAGAAAGCCGTAAATCCTTCAGCATATTCCGTCCACACCGACCAGTAAGTAATCGGCACAAAGGCATTAATCTCCCGTTCACGCTGACAAACAATGTGCAAAGCCACCGACTGCACTCGACCAGCCGAGCTACCGCCACTTGTCCGTCTTACCAAAGGCGAAACCTTGAATCCAATCAATCGATCCAAACATTGTCTCGCTCTCTGAGCCGAAATCAAGTTCAAATCTAACTGATGAGCATTGGCGATCGCTGCTTTAACCGCTGTAGGCGTAATCTGGTTATAGACAGCGCGTTTAGGATTACGAAGATGGAGTTGCTGTTGTAAATGCCAAGCAATCCCCTCACCCTCGCGATCGCCATCGGTAGCAAGTACAACTTCTGAAGCATTCTTCACAGCAGCGCGAAGTTTGGCGACGACCTGTTGACCTTTGCCTTCCGTCAATTGATAGCGACATTCAATTTTGTTGGTATCTTTGTGCATGGTAAAGCCCAAGCTATCTTCACCATCTTTAGCCAGTTCCGTAAAGTGACCAAAGGAAGCTTCTACTTGCCATTCACTGCCGAGGATGGCTTGAATGGTTTTGCATTTAGATGGAGATTCAACGAGTAACAGCTTTTTCATATTTTTATTCCTGTGTAAACTTTATCTTGAATCTGGCTTAACTTTCATTTCTAGGATTGGGTTATACTGTCATCCCAGACTAACAGCTAATTTATGAGTGATCTAATCGATTCCTATCAACAATTAATCGATCGCATTGGCGAATGCTTGGAAAAGGGACAGCAACGAGCCTTTGAGCAGGTTAATACGCTTTTGGTAGAAACTTATTGGCAAATTGGGCAGTACATTGTGGAGTTTGAGCAAAAGGGGAATGAGAGAGCGGAATATGGCTCAAAACTGTTAACTCAATTATCACGGGATTTGAAAACAGCTTATGGCAAGGGATTTAGTCGTTCTAATTTGCAATATATGCGTCTATTTTACTTGTCCTATAAGAATTGCCAAACACTGTCTGGCAAATTGAGTTGGTCACATTACACGGAGCTTTTGGCGATTTCGGATGATTTAGCGAGATCGTTTTACGAGCAGCAATGCATACGCGATCGCTGGAGTGTGAGGGAACTAAAGCGTCAAAAGGATTCGGCTTTGTTTGAGCGAGTTGCCATGAGTAAGGATCGAGCAGAGATTTTGGCTTTGTCTCAGAAAGGACAGATTATCGATTCAGCGCGGGATGTGGTGAAAGATCCCTATGTGTTTGAGTTTTTGGATTTGCCAGATCGCAATTACCTTGAGAGTGAATTAGAAAATCGGTTGATTGTGCAGTTAGAGAAGTTTTTACTAGAACTGGGGAAGGGATTTGCATTTATTGGGCAACAGTACCGAATTACGTTAAATAATACGCATTTTTATGTCGATTTAGTATTTTATCACCGTATTTTGAAATGTTTTGTCTTAATTGACTTGAAAACAAGGGCGGTGCGTCATGAAGATATAGGGCAGATGAATATGTATTTAAACTATTTTCGTGCCGAAGAGAATATGGAAGACGATAATGAGCCGATTGGCATTGTGTTGGCGCGAGATAAGGATGAGATTTTAGTGGAGTATGCCACGGGAGGAATTTCCAATCAGCTTTTTGTATCGAGATATCAGCTTTATCTGCCCGATGTAGAGGCTTTAAAGCAGGAGTTGAGGAGGCTTTTGGATGAGAGCGATCGCTCTGATTAACTTGTGTTGTGCATGATACAAGCCTCAGTGGGTAATTGAAATTTAGTAAACATTGCTATTTCTGATTTTCAAGAGGTTTGGTCTGCTGTGCATTTAACAGCTCCACGGCTCTGGCAATATTTGCCGCATCAAGATCGGTAACGTGAGATTCCACAACTGTACCCTGCGACTCCACCAGAATCGGATTAACAGGACGATCCTTCGCGTTTAAAGTCATTGTATCCGAAGCTTTCTCTAAACTGAACTTGTAAGTTCCCTTGCCATCAGGACGCTCAAAGATAAGATTATTACCATCATCTTTGCCTTTTACTTGCAACAGTTCGCGACAATCACGCGCCAGTTTCAGATCTCGCTCTGCATCGGTAACTTGATTAGGAGAACTGGGAATAGCAGCAGTTGCAACATCTTCAGATTTACTGTCAGAGTTATCTTTACGCAGACTACTCAACCTATCAAACATTGATAGAGCCAAATTCTGAATCTGGGTTGCATAATTTATCTGGTTCTGTTCTTGAGTAACAGTATTTACCTGTTGAGCATCAGCATTACCCGAATTAGGATCGTTACCTTTGCTCCGCACCTGAGATGGTTGCCACTCTTCCTCAAATACATCATCTTTATCGATCATTGTTAAATCCGTCAAAGTACTAGAAGACATTTCTCGTTCAGCGATCGCTAAAATATGGGCGCTATGCAGTTCAAAAACTTGGTTAAACACAGTCATGAACTGAGCCATATCAAGCTCTGGGTTCGCAGTAATCATTGCTTTTACCTAACGCTCTAAATCTGGACTAGATTGCTCTAGCATGGGCTGAGGTGAATTCATCCGTTGAAATGCTTGCTGGAAGTTATTTAAATCATTGGGTGTCATAGCTTGAAGAGAGATTTGACCTTCAGTAGTCCGCAAAATATCTTCGCCAGTATGGTTATTGACAATGGCAATATCACCATCCTGATTCCTTTGGAAATCATAAAACCCACCCTTGAAAGACTCCTGACCAGTCTCATTAAGGACGCTTTCAACGACCACCACACCCCTAGCCCCAGCAGGAGCTAGATCTCCCAGCTTATCGATCGCTGCGAGATAGCCCTGATTCTGAGTCAAACTTGCCATATCCACAGTACTTGTTCTAAAGGCAGTTTTCGTAAAGTCAATTTGCTGATTAACTGTTGTCCGATCTTCAATAAACACAGCTCGATCGCTTTGTAGTTCAAACTTAGCGATCGCTTCACCATCAAGATTAGAAATTTCATAGAGATTATCCTGAGATTGAATGCGATAATTTTCCGCCTCATACCTGCCATCGATACCCAATTTTGCAACTAGGGCAACCGATACCGCCGCCATCACCTGTTGTCGGAAGTCATTAAATGATAGAGGATTAGAATGTCCCAACTCATCGCGATCGCTGATGCCATCGCCATCGGTATCAATGCTGCGAGGATTGAGTCCCATCCGCAGTTCATCCACATCAGTAATTCCATCCCCATCCAAATCGCGCCGCAGTAACTCTGCTAACTCAATTTTGGGGAGTTCTCGCCAATCCACATCGATATAGTTCTGTTCCACAGAGACAGGCAATGGTGGTAGATTACTGCCAGATAGAGGCGATGGCTGAATGGGTGCATTGGGAAGTATCGCAAAATCTGGATCGCCTTTATCCCGAGGATTACTCAAGGTGACAGTCAAAGCCTGTGAAGTCTCAGGAGCAGCCGAGCGATCTGGTGCAGCCTGATATCTGCGCCACCAATCATCCATGATGTCCCGATCCCATTGCTGAGACACCCGATCCCACTCCGCATCACTGAATCCCGATGATGGAGCATCAGGCTGTTGTTTATTGCCTTCAGGATTGTGCAATTGATCTTCCTGCTTGGCTAACAATTGCCTCAGCAGTTCCGCCAAAGCTTCAATCGTAGTTTGCGCGATCGCCAATTGCTGAGCGTTAGCCTGAGACGCTTCCGATGTCTGCATAAAAACCATAATTCACCTCTATAAACCTTCAGCCCAAGCAGGGACAGTGGACTTGGGGGCATTAGGAGCATCTTTCGCAGGTAAAGGAAAATGCTCTTGAAAATAATCCTTACGCAAAGCGATCGCCCCATCCGTAATTGCTACTTGATGTCCTTGCTGCACTAATTTAAGCTTCAGAGCTTCCCATTTAGACTTGCTCTTATCTGCCCTCTCTGCATCAACTTTGGGAATTTTAATATGGCAACGCCGAGGCACATTCGCTTCTTTCTTAGAGCTATAGCCTGGGGAAATGAGAATACAATTACCTTGCGGTAACTTGAGAAAATCCTCTGGAGCAAATAGTTTGCGCGTGCGTTCCTGATCCGATGTACTGCTGCTAGTCCGACCACCACCCGAACTACGGGATTTAGACTTGTACTTCAAATGCTCATCGCCGAGATAATCAGAGAAAATCTTTGCTGATTCAGGCTCAAGGGGATTGAAAATCGCCTTAGTCGCACAGCCCCCAAAGATCGCTCTCGATACCTCCTTGCCATAGGTTTCTTCGAGTTGTACGAGATTCTGGAAACCCAACATACAGGACAATCCATCCTCACGGTGAACGTTCAGCCATTGGACAAGGCTCGGCAAATAAAGCGTTGGTAATTCGTCGATCGCCACCAGTAAAGGATCTTCGCGTTTAGTAGACACCACATTACGGGTGACAATCATATGTAAAACTGTCGCCAACAACGGTGCAACCACATCCTGTTTTTCCCGCTTCATACCGATAATCAGCAATTGCTTGCCTTTCAACTGCAAAGGAATCGTCGTCTTGCCACAGAAAACGCTGAGGATATCAGGAGACATGAAACGGCTAAAGAGAATACTCGCAGTCGAGATTACAGACGCAACGGTTTTCTCAGAATCCGCCATCGAAATCAACTGCCCAAAACTGGTTTCCACCCAAGTTGGTAAGTTCGCATTCTGGACTCTGGCAGGGAGATTATTCGCACCCAAAGCCTTGGCACAGAAAATAATATCGGGATAGGGAGTAGTCTTTGCTAGTAATAGCACCGCTTGAATCAACTGGTCGCCGCTATTGGTAAAGAAGGGATCTTCACTACCTTTGCCACCTGATTTGAAGTTGCGATTCAGGACGATCGCCACCTGTCGCGCCATATCCACATCCGCAGCATCACGAATAAAATCGAGAGGATTACAGATGCCACTTTCAGGAAAACTTGGAGCAAAGATACTAACCTGATAGCCTGCCGCCGCCGCTACGCCCGCAATGCGTGAAGACTGTTCGGCATATTTGTAATCGTAGAGAATAATCGGAAATCCCTGATCGATCGCACTACGAATCGCAGGGTCAATCACACCATAGGTTTTACCCGAACCCGTCCCACCCAGTACAGCAATGCCACGATTAGCATCGGGGAGCCAGATCGTCCGATCCGCTTGCGATACCTGAATCAATTTAGGCTTTTGTCCTGCAACAGGTAGTTCGTGATTGGGTGTAGCCACCCCTGGGCGAGAAATCAGTTCGGGTGGAAAAATTAATTTAGGCTTAACGATAAACAGAGACAGCTTATTGCGTTCGCGGCGATTAATCTGTTCCTTAGCCTTTTTCCGCGCCGCCGCAATCTCCGCGCCATTTGCCCAGTGAGCATTCGCCAACTTATTTTTGCTATTACCGCCACCATTCATGCCCAAGAAGACCATGCCGATCGCACAAGCCGCAATAATGCCGCCTGTGGGTGTGAATAACTGATTAACAATAGAAGCAAGTTCGGGAGGCAAGCCATTGGCTGAAGACTTCTTCTCTACTGCGGTCGTAGAACTGTCAATCTCCTTTGAATGCGCTATCTCCACAGGAACGAGACAAGCGATCGATACCGCGATCGCCAGCAAAAATAGTCTCTTTGAGGGATTCTTTTGGCTAAACCAAAACATCAAAAAATTCATGGCAATCTATTTGCTGAAAGGTTTGCTAGTGGAAATCGGCGTGTTGGCTGTCGCATTGTTGGGAACGGCATAGGGAATCGCGCTCTTTTCTTGGAGAACAACCAAAGGCAGGGGAGGGGTGATGTAGGGAGTACAACCTAAATCCACAAACCATGACCTTTGACACCAACGAAACCGCAGACCGAGGGTAATTGTGCCTGAAGCCTCATCCAGAGATTCAATGGTGACGCGAAAAGCATCACCAAAGGGATGATTGCCTGCTGGCCCGCGATTGCCAAATAGACTACCTAGAAAGCCATAACCATCGGGTACTTGCTGCGATGCGGTCATCCATTGTTTACCAGTGTAGTAACCACCTGCAAAGTCTGTAACCTCAATATGCGGACAATCAGTATTACCATCGCAACCCACCGCTTGAAATCCTGCTTCGGTAACGCCACCGCTAATCGGATTGATGCGATTCTTCTCCCGATTGCCAAGGGCGATATCAACCATACCAAACCTGACATTGGGCAGTAATGAGGGAGCGTTGGGAAATTGGGAAAGACTGAGTTTACCTAAACCCGTAGCATTCAAATCCGATAAAACCACGCTCGACGCACCTTGGATATTGCCTAAAGGCAATTGAGAAAATCCCACAATCGATTCAAGACTATAGCTATTCAGCCGATCGCCAAGACTGCCCAAGGATAAATTGCCAAGATCTGGGAAAGTATTGACTAATTGTCCCACGGTCATATCAGAGATTTCACCACTCAGACGGTTGAGATTGGCAGATCCAGATTTCTGAGTAACCAGAGCGAGGATGGGTTGAACTTGGCTCAAAGACCGATCTCGCAGATCTGGCAGTGACTGCAACAAACTATTAATCGTCTGCTGCGAAGTGAGTTCTCCCAGTTGACCGAGACTGACATTGCCAAGGGAAACACCAGCACGACTAGCGATCGCCTGTAAGCTCATTTGCTCCAGCCCCAGTGACTGAAGCGAACCTACTGTCAGGTAGCGATCTGGGCTAACATAACTACCGATCACCAGATTGGTTAAGGCATTTGGAGAAAGTAATTGCGATAGCTGTTGCTGCAATTGGGCGGTAACTTGGATTTTCGGTAAATTCTCGAAACTGATTCTCGTAAAATCAGGAATCATCACCGATTGAGTATTCCCAATCGGCTGGGTGGACATGGGTAAAGACTGAGCCGTAGCAAAATCAGGATTGAAAATAGCGATCGCCCCAGAGGAGATCGCTAACGCCGTTATTTGGACGATACGTTTATACAACATAGTTTAAGAATCCAACGAGGTTTTATTCGTTTGAGTAGGAGCATTCGGTGTAAGCGGAGTTAGACGAGGGATTTGAGCATCGGGAACGACTTCCAAAATGCTGTAGGCAGGAGTGGGGACATTCAGGACTAATTGAAACTGATAGAGATTTCTCAGCCCACCTGCGCCCGTAGTGATTACAGTTAGAGAGGTGAGATCGCCTCGTGCTGAGGTAGGTAGATTCATATCCAAATCAATCGGTTGGGCAAGTTGGCGCAGATTAATTACCGTTGCCCCGCAATTGCTGTCTTTTGTGCCGTCCTTACAGAGGGGACTGTCATAATCCATGACCACCTTAGAAGGATTGCCCAACCATACCTTTTTGATAATCTCGCCTGTCTTGATGAAGCTAATATTCAAAGACTGCATTGGCGATAGGCTAACTACCGAGGTTACGCCGCTTACACCCATCGCTTGACTGATACCAATCTGCCGCTTGGCAGGAAAGATCGGTTCGGCATGAGCGATCGCAGGCAGTGACAAGACTAGAAAAGGGACAATCCCTGAAATGGCATATTTTCGACATGGCAAAAAGTTCATAACCATAGAACTGGATCGTTGATAGAAGATTGGTATTAGCTAGAAAGTCACAGTTTGATTGACAAACACTTGCAGTTCCTTTCCTGCGGGGATAAAGAAGACATTAGGACGGGTTTTGATTTCCTCGATCGCCTCTTGACTGCGACGATTCAAAGTTTCCGAGAGAACGCCAAAGCCACCACTGATCGCTGCACCAAGATAGTTTGGCGGCGGCGCAGTACTGACCGTGGCACTACCGCCAATTGACGAGATGCTGCTGGTAGTTGTGGGACTATTGGTAAGTTTGCCAACTTCCGCTAATGCCGAAGTAATAAAGGTTGCCACATCCATACCGCTAATTTCCGACCCGCGATCGAAGTACTTGTCCGCGACTAAAGGCGAACCATCTCCACCACGAATGGAGATGGCATTGGGTGGAGGAATCAACTCGCGACCATTGATCGCTATACCCACCACATCTAATTCAGCAAGTCCCGACTTCGCATCAAGGGGACGCGCGGTGACAATTAAAACTGCATCCGCAGGAATCACAGGCTTACCATCCGCTGTAGTGATTGGTTCTTGGAGAGTGACGATAAATTTAGGAATGAGTCCAGGGGCGCTACCCATAATCCGACTACCATCGGTGGAGAACACAACTGATGTTTTCAAAGCGGCTTTAGCCGTTGTCCCGACCAGCAAAGTATTCGCAGGTGTGGCGCTTGGTAAAGATTTTTCTGCTTGGGCAAGATAGTTGGTGAGCGAATTTAAGGAAGGCTTCTCAATCGGGGGACTTGCAGAATTGGGATTGTTAACACTATTCGTAGCAACGGGACTGACAGCGATCGCTTTCGGTATTTCCGCAGGTGCAGCCAGATTGCCATAACTGCCAATACTTGCCAAGCGCTGCCATTCATCGGCGGGATTTTTAGCTTCAGGTGGACTCGCGGAAAAGTTACGAGGCGGAAGCATCACAGGTGTGGGCTGTGACATCACCTGTCGCATCGGTATTGGCTCAAGGGGTGGAGCCGATAGATTTCTCACGGGTGAGACGGTTGGGAGATCGGTAGACTGTGCAGGATTGGCTTCTAACTTGTCTTTGGAATCAGCTTTAGAAGCCAATACATCTGACTTGGGTAGATTTGCTGGACGCGGCGGTTTTGATTTACCCGCAGAAAGCTGACTGCCTAAAGCTAAATCCGTTTTAAACTTGGCAATTTCGGCATCCTTCGGATCAGCGGTCGAGGTCAGGGCAAGCTTTTCATCACTGGATTTAGCCGTTAATTGCTTCGCATTAGATGGCGACATGATGCTATTCATGAATAGCCCCACCAGCAAAAATCCTAGAGAACCAACCCCACCAACCAAAGCCATTTTAGAAAAAGGACTACCAACAATACCCCTAATTGTCCGATGTTGCTCTGGATCTGGGGCTTTACTGAAATCATCGATCGCCAAGTCCGCATCATGGTTAACATCGAGTTGAAACCCAGTTAACTGAGCAAAGTCAATCTCATCGCTTAAGCTTGCTGATTGTGGTTCTGGAACTTCGGTAATCATCACAACTCCTTCAAGTATCGACAGGGAAAGGTTATTTCAAATCATTTCGGGTGAGATCCCGCATGGCATAGATTTCTAGCCCAGAGGATCTCACTTTGAAAATGGCTTGCTCCAGAGGTGAAGCATCGGCTTTCAGATTTGGTACATCGATCGCCTGAATAAAGATTTCCTTATTGAAGGGAACCGATTCGCCAACTTGATTGAGGGGACTGAAAGTAACCAGATTTGCCACCAGATTCACTTTCCATTTCCCTTTCTCAATCTCTTCAGGAGTGGTAATCGTCTGCGGTACGAGGATTACCTTGCTGCCACCTGAGAAGACTTCAATCGGCGTGAGTTCCGCGATTGACGAAAGCAATCCCTTACGGAAGTCTTCGGAAAAAGCAAAGCTAGCTTGCCACGCAGTCGTGGTGATTTTCTTTTTTAAGCCCTTGTCCGCCGTAACTTCTACGCCAGTATCCAAAAATGGCTTGCCATTTTGACTAGCATCCGAGGGCAGTTCGCCTGTCCACGTCATTAGCGCCATCACCTGTTGCGTGACAAACTGCTTCACCACTTCAGGAGATCTGGTTTTATTCTCACTGGTGATCGCCGTAATCGCTTTTCCTCCCGACAATTGCACCAGCGTAGGCGGTTTCTGGGAAGCAAGGGAAGCATAGGCTCCAATCAGAGCGATCAGCCCTAAACTATTGAGCGCCGATAAGCCAAGTATGCCGAACAAAATCGATACCACCAATACGTCTTTAGGAGTTTTGGCTTTACCACGGTGGGATAGACCAGCAGGAATAAAGCGATGGAAAGCATTAGTTTCATCTGTTTCTGGGTTTAGTTCAGTATTCACTTCTGTATTTGGATATGAGTTCATGGGGATTACCTAGAAATGCGTAGACCGATGTTTAAACCTGCGGAAGCGGCGGCACTTGCCGCCGAGAGAATGGCGCTAAAGATTGCCATGCCACCACCTGCCGATAGGGATAGCGCCAGAATTGGCGCAAGGAGTCCCAGAACAATCGCAATCGAGAGCGTATCCATCTGTGCTGAAGCGGCGATCGCGGTGGCGGCAAGTCCTGTGACGATGTTCAAGCTCAGCTTTGCCATCCCCAATGACCAGAATCCCGTCATCCATGCATAGAGTGGTTTTGCGCCAATCGGTAGTAAGGAAGCACCAACTGCAAGAGGACCGAGTAGACCTGTAAGCAGAAACCCGACCTCAATCAAAGCTTGAAACGCCGACTGCATCGCTACCATAAAAGTCTCAATCGCCGCCAGCATAATTGACCTTGAAATCACCGTGCCAGGGAAGAGATTAGTAACGGCTTCGAGAGGATTTTCACTTGCCTTCTGGATTTGTTTTTGTAACTTGCCAACCAGAGCCGCAGCAACCGCACCATAGTTAGATTGATAATTACCGAGCAGAGCCTGAGCTTTGGTATTCACCTCTTGCAAGCAGACCTGCATCTCCTCATTTTTGGTGAGTCCATTGCATTGCTGACGGTAAGCAATGATTTGCTCTTGGGTGACTGAGAAATCAGCCAGGGCTGATAGGGTTTTCTCCAATTGGGCGGTGGAGGTAATTGCGCCTAAAACTGAGTTATTGGCATTGTTAATCACCGTCCGCATCCCATTGGTGAGTCCGATCAGGTTTTGACCACCATTGGTGAGCAGCACAATCACAATTACTGGCCAGATTAACTCACCAAACTGACGATAGCTCTGGTCATCAATCAGGTTTTTCGTGAATTGGATGATCCATAGCAACAGTGAAGCCACGGCAATGATTAATCCCAAATTGGTGAGCGCTTGATAGAGAGTGCCATTAAAGGCAAGTTCCCAAGTGTTCTGCCATGCGCCTTGAACCGCTAGCGACACCTCTTCGGAATTGTTGACAATCGCTTGAGCAATCAGCATGGGCTATCTCACTATCTTAGAAAGGTATAGGGCATCCGTTGTTGCACGGTGGAGTTACGCTCGATCAGCCGATCTTGGCGATCGCCCTTGAGTGAGGAGTTAATCTGGTCGAGGTTGAGCAGAGATGTTGCTCCCTGTTGGGTTTGTTGCACTTGCAACGCTAATTGTTGAGCATCAATCTGAGCGCGTTGGCTATTCTGTTCGGCAAGCTGGGAGTTTTGCTCCGATAGCAACCCCAGTTGATTGGCGACATTCCCAACCTGATTGGCATTGTTACCAAACTGGGAAGCAATATTGGCAAGGATTGCCGAATTACCAGCATTTTGTTGCGCCACGATTTTCAAGACATCCTGTGTCGATATAGCAGCTTGCGCCTGCTGCGACAAGCCATCTACCTGTTGAGAACGGGACAATGAGTTCTGAGCAAAGGTGACGGAGTTCGCCGCGATCTGTTGGGAGACATCCGCGATCGCGGTGCTATTTTCTGCACCTGTCGCTGTATTCAAAGATAGCTGCCCGACCTTCTGAGCATTGACGAGCATATCTTCAAGGGTTTTCTTCAGCCTTGCTTGTCCTTCTTGTCCCAATACATTTTGGATCGAGGTATTCGTAATTGCCGAGGTGACGACACCTTGATTGATCGATGTGCCATTTAGCCCCGCACTGTTAAATGCTCCCTCAATCTGGGCGAGGACAGTAGCTTCGGCTTTACTGGGATCTGGTAATCCCAGTTGCCCGATTGACTGAGTAATGGCGGCTTGTACCTGTGGTAAATACTGCCCCAGTAGTTTGTCCATCTGAGCTTTTAAGAAATCGCCAGAATTGATCGAGGTAATCAGTTGGTTGACCTGCTGGATCAATCCTGTGAGTTCAGGTGGTAATGGCACTTGAGCATCCGCAGGGTGGGGACTAAATAGCAAAAGCGAACAAGTTGCGAGGCTAATGACTGAAATCTGACGGGGGTTTCGTTTGTTCATGGCAGTGTCAGGAGTTTCTAGAGGTGAAAAATTAAGCAGCCAGTTCGGGTAATTTCAGCTTGCGCCCATCCCTCAAAGCGCTTGCCATCTCGCGTGAAAAAGCAGCCAGCCCTTTGTAGGGATCTGCCATCGCCAGCATGTAAGCGGTACGCGCCTCTTGCTCATCGGGATTGTTTGCCACTACGCCCAGTTGGATATAGCTAGGGAAAAAGCGCACGAAAGTGTAAATACCCGCATCATCCAGCAGCCATTGCGAATAGATCGCCTCGCGTTTGGGAAAGAAACGCTCCTCCGCATTCTGGGCAATCACCTCTCTGGGATATTTGAGGATGCTCACAAAACTATCCACAGCCGAAGGTTGGATGCGACCAATCAATCGGGTTGATAGGTTTTGGAGAATCTTCGGAGCCGAGGGCGATCTAGCAATCGTGTCAGGATCTTGTGCCGAGATAATTACCTTGATTCCTGCCTTGGCGCCATTGGCACAGAGCCTTGCTACCATCTCGGATATGGTCGGATATTCAAATAGAATCGGTGCTTCATCGATGAATAGGATGCTGGCTGGGGATGATAAAGCGCGTCTCAGGGCGGCGGAATATGCTGATAAAGCTAAAATCGCCGCATCCTCTGCTTCCGATAGGTTTCGCAGGGCAAACACCAATAGTCGGGCATCACTGCGAAAAGTTGATGGACGAGAAATGGCGCGACCAATTCTAGAGTTAAGCCAAAATCGAAGCTGAATCACAATTTGATTCGTCGCCTGATCGATCTGTTCGCTATCGGCAACATCGGATGTAATATCCGCTTTGCCCTCCGTCAAAAAGTAATCGAGAAAGTCCGACAGCGTGGGCATATTACTCCATGCCTCTGTACCGAATCCATCAGCGATCGCCTGATCGTATCTGACTTTAATTTGCGGATCGTCAAAAAAGGCATTGACCACAGGCACTAACAAAGCCCTGATTAACTGCCGCAGTTGTCTTTCCGATGAGGACAGGTCATGCTGACTTGCACCAAATACCATCGTCATCAGCGCCGATTCCACAAAGGATTTGAAATCCCGTAGCCTTTCTTCTGCTTGCTCAGTATCGAAGGTGCGTAAATCTGGCAGTTCCAGCAAATTCGATGACTCTTTACTGATATCAAAATAGGCTCCCAGTTCGCCTATGAAATGGGTATAGTCCGTAAACGTACTCGTGCCATCGGGTTTTGGGAAATCGAGAGCCACAATTTGCTGTTCGTGACACAGTGCTTGAGACAAAACCGCCGATACCAATACCGACTTACCCGCACGAGTAGTCGCGAAAATACCGATATTCCGATGCTTTCGCACATCGATATATAAAGGCATCCCGCCTTCTTCCGTAATCAATTCAAAGCCAGTTTCATCAACCGATCTGGGCATCACACAGCCCGTAAAAGCAACTGCTTCATCTGATAGATAAACATGACGACGGGGGAATGGTTGAGCCAGTAGATTACCCACTGTCACTGGCAAGGTCTGTTTCCACATTAGCCATGCATATTCAGTTTCCCGTTCTACCCATGCTGGACGCTGGAAGCAACTGCAAAAATAACGACAGGCATCATCTAGGGTAATCAAGTTAGGACGGCGAATCAATACCGCCACCGCCACGTTAATTGGCATTGCGCCTTCGTAAAGCGCTTCCTGTGCCTTGACCGCTTTTTGCTGCTTCAGCGATGCATTGACATTGATGTTATTCAATGAAGCAGACTGTTCTTGCGAGACAATGCTCTGCTTGGTAACACGCTGCATATTTGCTTTGACAATCGTTTCATTGGCTCTTGTGAACTGACAGAACACTTCCGTATTTGCCACAGAGTCGCGGGCGATCGCCTCCCAGAGGTAGCGCATCTGCTTACCCTTAGATACCCAGCCGCCTGGTTTATCCATGAAAGTCAGTACACCGATATATTCACCCTTCAAATGCACAAACCCATTGTCAGCAAAGGGAATCGAATCGGGACGCTCTAGCAGCATTGTTTTCAGATGCACTTGGGTATTGATGCGCTCCTCCACACCACGCTCGGACATCACCAACAGTTGGGGAATCGCAGGAGGATTGCTGCTATTGAATTGCCGCCAGAGATACTCCCAGAGTTCATGCTCAGTCATTGGGCGCAGGTCTAAACCCATGCGATTCACCAGAATCTGTTCCCAGTTCAAGAAACCATCGGTAAAGGCTTTGGCAAAAGCAATCTCATGACGCTCCTGCTCAATTTGCTTTTCCTGCCCCATCAGTTGCTGTGATAGTTTCTGTATCCAAGCCAGTGCTTTTTCCAGAACATCATTGCCTTCAGCCGTGGAGCCACGCAGGGTATAGGTGGCATAGAGTCTCAGGAATTTTGGTTTGCGTAGTCCTGATTTGGATAGCTCCTGCACCCTTTGCTTTTCACCCATCACCAGAAACTTGAGCTGCGGAGTATCCGCTTGTTCGTAAAGTTCTTGGAGTTGCTGTTGGCGATCGCTGTCGGAGCTAACCGAACCAAAATGCACTGTCAGCTTTTCACCGTCAGGAATATCTTTCAAGCCTGACTGAATTGCCTCAAATAGGGATTCCTCCTGCTCGGTTGAGAGGGTAGTATGAATCCCCTTTGACTCCCAACCAAATACAAACTGCAATGATTCTAGAGATGATTGACCTTGCTTGAGGACAAAACAACTGACAGCACGACCACGTAGCTCGAACTTGAGCAAACATTCTACGGCTAGCTCTTTTTCAAAGTGTTTATATCTCTTCTGCTTAACGTTCTGCATACTTTCTTACCTCCTGCTTATTCATCCCCCTGTACTGATAAACGCCTCGCGTCCATCGCGGTACAGGGACAAATTTTGATAAAAATCGATAGGGCTTTGAACCTGTCAAAATCCACCATGTTGCATCGCCCCAAGCCACGATCAGCAATACCCACAACCAAGGCAGATTCAGGACTACATAGCAAATCATGAACAGGGTAAAGCTGATAATCGCCCAAGGAATGATTAGCTCGGTGGGAAAAGGTCCAATCTTAGGACTTGCACCCAAAATGGCATTGACCTTACGGAATTTGTACTCTTCGGTCATGACTTTAGGCTGCACCCGTGATAATGCCTGCCAAAATGTCGCCCATTGTCACCGTCACTACCAGAATCAATGGTGTCCTTGCCATCTGCTGCCAGTCATCATCGTTTCTGGCGGATTGAATCACCTTCACAAGTCCAATTCCTAGATAGATTACAAACAAGGCTCGCAATACGTTGAAGATTAGGGCAACTAGTCCTGTATTGATACCAGGAATTGCACCTGTCATCCATGTCTGGGTCTTATTGAAAAACTGGGCTTGGGCTGGCTCTACTGTAAAGAGCAAAAGCAAACCAATCAGAAAGCCGATCACTATGCCCAGTAATAAAACGGGACTGTACTTGTAATGCCGAATCAGTTGCTCGAATTTGCCATAGAGCATCAGCAATACTTTCGGGAAGGCTAACAGCAACCCAATCAAGGCGAGTAGCGCCGTGAGATACATCCCTTTAGAGCAAGTAAAGGTGATGATGATTCCCACAATTGCGGCAGTCAAAGCGGCTAACTGGGGATTTTGAATTTGGTTGAGGAAGTTGCTGCGGTGGGGACTATGGGTAATTCTCATAGGATTACTTAGATTGTTTTTCATAGTGTTTCGCTAGGAAAAATTTGAGATGTGATGCATAGATAGGCAGAAGCCACAAACAACAAGGCGATCGCCTTGCCCTTGGATATTTGTTCTTGAAGAGCATTCTGATCGATAGTTCTTTTCTCGTCAATAACCACACGTCATACCCACAGGCGATTTAGGCTATATTTGAAACATCACGATCGCCGCCGCCGATCTGCTAAAGCATCATTTAATCCACCTTGCAGATATTGCTTCCGCAATCGCCAGAGACGGGTTCTTTTAACCCGCAGCACTCGCATCACTTCTGAGATATCCACACCGTCATGCAGGGCTAGTAATACTTGTGCGCGATTGATCGTTGACACGTGACCATGCCCTTTTAGGCATAAGGTTACGCATTGGCGATAATCGGCTGTAGTGAGGGTGATTTTTAGTTTTTCCATGTTTCAAATAACGTTTTGTAAAGTTTTTCGTAAAGAAATATGCATCCAAATCAATCTTTTTGACGAGTTTTTTGGTGTTTTAGTCTGCTATCCTTGCTTTGTCGGACAATTATTTGTTAATCCCTTTAGTCGTAATGTTTCATATAATTATATCCTTTGATAGTGAATGGAACATTTTCAAGAGTGCGTGGTATGTGTTAGTCAACTCATTCCCAATTGTTTTCTCAATCTCTTACTTCGATGGTGTAGCTATACATCAAGGGAAAAAGCAGAAATTAAATAAGTATTTTTACTTATTGCAAGTTTACCATATATTAATCATAATATATTCGCTTATTGGAATATCCACTCTAGAGACAGAAAAGTAACGATTATGAGTCCTGATGTCAATTTTCTGAACGTATCTGCTTCACCTCTTGCCCTACCCGTTCAAACATCAAACTCATTAATCCCAACTTTACAATCAAACAACTCCTTGAGCATGGCTTCCTATGCTATTCGTACAGACCAAACTGTAACTATTAATGGTGGGGGAGATTTAGATGGTAATCCATTGCTAGCAAATGATGATGCCCTGATTTACGCAGCAAAAGGATTTACATTCAATAACGTCCCTATTCTTCCAGTCAATCGAAATACTAATGGAGATCCCATATATGATGCATTAACAGGAAAACAAGTTCTTGTCGATAATGCCGTAACTGTAGCCAGTGGATATACCACTATTAATGCGAATAATAATCCCTACATCGGACTGCTCCCACCCAAAGTAGTTGCACCTGAAATTATGGTAGTCCTAAAAAGGAAAGGATGACCGAGCAGGTAAAGAAGTGTTGTAATGATGAATAAAACTCCAAATGGCCCCAATGTGATTTTCCAACTTCTTAGAAAAGGATAAGGTCTTTCTAACTAGTCTAGATACTCGTTGACGTAACGTACAGTTGAATCGCTCAATATAGTTGGTCTTTCCCGTTTCTTTACCGACTGCCCTATGACGTTTGCTGGGAAGGACAACTGGATAAGACGAGTAGAAATCAGTGTAAATAATCGCACATTGTCGATAGACACTAGGCAACGATTCCCATAACTTTTGAGCTGAGTCCCCAGAGCGATCGCCAATATAACAACCGACAATTTCACGAGTCTCGGCATCAATGGCAAGCCATACCCACTGTTTATTGCCTTTGTCGTCCACAAAAGACCATAATTCATCCATCTGTACGATCAAACGGTCGTTTTGGTTTGGTTCTACCTCCACCTGCTGAGGAACGTTTTCATATTTATGATTGACGTAACTCTGCAACCATTTCTCTGAGACCTTGAGGACTCTAGCTATTCCAGCTAGTGGGATTTTTTCTAGTCAGTAGTCTCTCTAAAAGGTCATAAGTGTCTTGGATACGCTCTGAAACTCTCTGCCACTGTGGATTTTCTACAAATTGACGACCACAGTCCCGACATTTATAATTTTGTTTTGTCCATGCCGAGTACTACCGTTTTTAACCTACTGATACGGACTGGCAGGATGGACATGATGGACATGATGGACTTGACTCTGACATTGCTTTAATCTGTAACAACCATCTAGATATTTTCCCTCATCCTTTCCTTTTTAGGACTACCAGTTTCTCGGCTACCATCAGCATGAATCGTGGCAATAAGACGATTACGAGCGTCATACTGGTATTGGGTGCGGCGACCAAGTTGGTCAACCATCGCGGTCTGATTACCGATCACATCGTACTCATAACGTGTTTCTGGAGACAGTAACACGCCTGCACCATCGGGGTCAGGTTCAGTAGTTTTGATTAGGCGATCAAGAGCATCATAGGTAAATGTAGTGCGTCTTCCTAGTTCGTCAATTGTGGCAATTTGATTGCCAAATGCGTCATATTCACTCTTAGTTCTAGGATTATCAGCTAATGTAGCTGGCGTTTCGTCTGGATAGATGGTTTCAATTAGACGATTAGCCAGATCGTAACGATACTCAGTACGCCTACCTAATTCATCAATCGTTGCAGTTTGATTTCCTGCGAGATCGTATTCAAATTGTTGAGTTGCTTCATCAGCTGTTCCTTTCGCAAAAGTGATCTTAATCGTGCGTCCTTGGCTGTCATAGTCATAATCAACGATCTTGCCCATTGGGTCGATGATGATATCTTGTAATCCTTTGGCTGTATAGCTATAGCTCGTAATCAGGTCGTCATCTCCACCGACTGCGCCCACTACACGAGTGGTGGTGCGGACATGCCCTGTAAGTGGATCGATGTCGTAGAGTGTCTTTCTGCCTAGTTCATCAGTTTCGCTGGTGACTTGATTGAAAATCGGGTCGTAACTATATTGCCTTGAACCATTGCTTGTGCTGGTGGCGATCACATTCCCTATTGCGTCATAGGTATAGCTGGTGATATTTCCACGGCTATCTATTTGTCTTGTAACCAGATTATCCTGATTGCGTTGAACTGAAGGTAATACCCCAACTGCATCAGTTGCCGAAACTGTCTGCCCTGCTTTATCGATAACTTTAACAGTCTGGTTCCCATTTGCATCGGTATAGGTTGATGCAACTTGACCTAATTGGAAAGCGACTGGTGCATTGACTGGATCAATTGTGCGATTTGCTTCATACAAACCCTGCACTTGAACTGGATCAAATGTTAATACAGAGCCATCTTTGCGAATTGCACTCTTGGCTCTGCCTGCAAAATCATAAAAGGTCTGTTCGCGATCGCCCCGCTTATCTACTTCCGCGATCATGTGATGGTTTGCATCATATTCCCATGTCCGACTTGTACCATCTGGGTCGGTAATTTTGGTCAAGTTACCGTTACTGTCATAAGTTAAGTTGGTAATGCGTCCTGCGGGATCGATAATGGCACTAATCCGATCGCCACTATAGGTAAAGGTGGTTTCTAATCCCACGGGGTCAACCATTTTGATCAAATTGCGATTTTGATAGATGTATTTGGTTTCGTTAGCATAGCGATCGCTTACTTTTGTTAGCAAATTGTCACTATTAAAGCTATAAACCGTCTCATCTTTCATCGTGCGTCGGAATGTGCCGTCACTCAGCTGTTCTAATACTGAGTAGTCACCTGGGGGTGAGTCATAGCTATTATCGACTTTCTTCTCAAATAATAATTCGCCACCATCACCATCAATAATTAGCACTGAACCATCGGGATTGACCACGAGTTCTTCTAATCCTGCTAATCCCCATCCACTTCCAAAGTTACTATTGCTAGTATTTACATGCAGAAATTTACCTTGACTGGTCGAAGTTGTGCCATTTAATTGATTATTGGTAAATCGCATTAATCCTGTCGTTAGGTCATAATCATAGCGACCAGAGGCTAAATCTCGTAAATCTGCTTGCAATGCTGCATCAATCTTGCCGCCACCATTAGGGATTTTCCAGAAGTTTTCGCCTCCATTTAATCCATATTCTCCTCCTGCAAAACCTGGTACTTCTAAGCTGAAATCCCCACGTCTAATCGACAATTCTGCCATCAGTCTTACATTAGAGTCTGACTGGACGTTGTTATAGCCAAAATGCAATATTGGTCTAGCATCTGCTCGTTCAGAATCAAACTTGAGTGTTAATCCTCGACTAACTCCTTGCGATTGATAAGAGATTAATTCATGGGTCTCGATTACAGATCCTGAGTGCAGTTGTACTTCTGATGTGGCTGGCGCTGTAGCTTTGCATTCATTACATCCATCGTCTGGATTGCGTGGATCGGCATTGGGATCGTTAGCGATTGGAGCGGGTGGTGCAAAGAAGTGCCAGCTACTATTCCTAATTCCTCCAGCAATCGTGTTGACGACTTGACCATTTGCACTGACTTGACCCGTACCAACGTTGTCAAAAAATCCTGTGATAGGGTTAATCGACCATAAATCCATTAATGTCCCTGGTGGATATCCTGCTAGATTTGGCAAACTTAGGGGGGCTGGCGTTGAGAACCTCATTTCCCCAGGTTGAATCGTTACCACCAAATCGGGGAAGAGGTTGCTTGGCAAAGCGGCTGGGGTTAATGCTGTCGGCACTTTGGTAATGCTGAGCTGCTCGGTATAGGGATACCCTTCTTCATCAAATAGACTGTTGGCGGCAACAAATACAGAGGAACCAGGTATCGCAGCGCTGGTAATTGTTTGGTTGATATTGGGGTTGATAGTTTGGGCATTAGCAACATCAATAGCTGGCAGATAAATGGGACGGTCTATGATATTTGCCACATTCCCATAAACATCATGCCCCAAGAGTAAAGGCAACTTCTCGGCAATGGAAGGATAAACTACCCCATTGACCTCTTGACCGGGCTGAATGATTAAAGCAATTCCATCGGGAGGGGCTTCTGGTAGTGTCAGGATAAATGAACCATCTGAGCCTGTCGTGACTGAGAAATTACCGATTGTAACCACAACCCCTTCTAAGCCAACCCCATCAGTACTCTTAATCACACCAGAAATACGAGTAGTAGTATTGGAGTCAGCTACGACATTCAAATTGAATTCCTGAGTGGTAACAGTACTACCATCGCGAGCGATCAAATTAAATTGATACGTGCCTACTTGATCTGGTGTGGGTTTAAAAGTCAGCGTGCCATCCCCTTGCAACATACTAACGGGAAGGTCGCGATCGCTGAATAAGGAAAAATTAGCCGTTTTGCCAAAAACAACCTTAGAATCAATTTTCAACTGTTCTCCAGGCTTCACGCTCAACTGAATAACTTCAGGCGGAATCTCAACGCGATTCACAGTACTGGCAAACGTGCTGATATTTCCTGCAATATCTTTAGCCTCAACAGTAAAGGCATTAGCTCCTATATTTAGCGCCACATTCGCAAACGCAAATCCACCCGAAGCATCTGCCGTTGCCGAAGTCCCTGTCGTCTGTCCAGCAACGAATAATGTCACTGCTGCCCTAGCTTCAGTTTGCCCCGTAAGCGTCACATTCGCCGCCGTAGTTTGAGAATCACCTACAGGAGATGTATCAAAGGCGGGGTCAAGACCGAACCTAGGAAATAGCGGCGCATTCCTATCGAGCGTGAAGCCCAAATCTATGAAGTTCAGATTACCGAGGTTATCCATTGCCGAAATCTTCAGCGTCTTCAGCCCATCAGTTAACGTACTCCCCGCAATTTGATTCAGGCGATTAGCATCTAGGGTAAAGCTGCCATTACTATAATTGCTGAGAATATCAAAACTAGCCGTAGTACCAAATCCCGCCTTAAGTTCGACAATCGTTCCCGCAGCCGTTATCGTACCAGTAATTGCAGGATTACTCGTGATTGTATCATTGCTATTGCTACCCGTATCTTGTTGAAGTTGAGCCGTGATCGCTAAGGGATTGAGATTTTCATTCACATCAAGAATCGAAATCGTGAAGATTTTCTCGGCATACGAACCATCCCGATCCGTAGTTCTCACTCTGATGCTATAGGTACTCTTTGTTTCAAAATCAGGCGAACTAATGATATGTAACTGATTGTCGATTAGAGTAAAAGCAACATTATCTGTACTGCCAACCCCAGCTACTAAACTGTAGGTAAAACGATTAGATTCTGATGTCGTGTTAAAAGCACCAATCAGAGAATCAGCAAGCACATTCTCAATCGTTGAATTATTACTTAAAGTTGTTAGCGTAATCACAGGAGCCAATGCATTTTGTAGAATGTAATTCCCCACACTTCTACCCGTCGCCAATCCATCGACATTGGAAAAGTAAAAGTGAATCCCACCATAGATACGACTGATACCTGCCTCATTCGCCGCACTGGTAAAATTGTCGAAAGTGCGATAGATGCCAGGTGTACCAAGGGAATTAGTCGTAAAGCTGATATCGCTTCCTAAGAGCGCCGACAAAATCGTCTCAGCAGTTCCACTAAAAGTACTGTGACCTGAAACATACTCTGGGAAAGGAGGTGTTGTAATTAAAGGCTTCCAATTGGGGTCGGCAAGCGTATTAGAATTGCCATCAGTATCAGCTTGCTGAATCGCCGTAATCGGTCGCCATGAGTTGTAGGTATATTTGGCATCCCAAGCCGCAATCCCCGCATCGGCTAGCCCTATATCTAGCAAAGCAAACAGACGGGCATTATCTAATAAAGAATTCCCCTGATTTGCCACTATATTTTGGGCGATTTGATTCCAATGTCCCGGAGGGGTATAAGTTCCCGCTCCATCAGCCCAGAATTTAGCAATTTCGGTTTGGTCAGCAGTACGGGTGGTGCTGTTAAGACTGCCTAAGTCTTTGACTTGATTAAAGTCAGTCGTATATTGGTCGCTGGTTAAAGCTGGATCTCCTGCTGGGCGGAACTGCGAACCACTAGTTAAGCCAAAGGGTGTCACCAGTCCCCAGTTGGGGAGTAATGCTGTAGCAAAAGATGGAGCGGTGGGTTTCCAATCACCGAGAGTTGTACCAGGGATGTAAGTAGCTGGGTTAGATGACCCATCAGTGCTACGGAAGGCAAGAATATCATCGGCGACGGCGCGACCAAAAGCGACACCAGCCTCCTCAGCAGTACCATCGGCAATTTGGGCTAGGGATGTGGCAAGGGCAGAGTCAAAGTAAACAGTTTGGGTGGGATAGAGGTTGACGAGTGTGCGATAGGCGGCTGATGCGGCGGCGGCTTCGATCGATGCACCCGCTGGTGCTAGTCCCGCGAAATGATAGTTTTTATAGGTGTTGGTAAAGCTATTGATCGCATCAAATATGGCTGTTTGCACGATCGCCATGTTGCGAGAAGCGGTCGGTGGGGCAGACTTATCTATAGCGATCGCATTCAAGAGCGTCGCATTCCAATCTAAAATCACGTCGCTATTATCTTGAGCAACTCGCTTTACAAGTATGGTCGATGTACCATTATTTCCAGTGGCATCTATAGCATTTACTGTGAAGGAGTTATCGCCCAAACTGAGAGCGATATTATCAAAGGCAAATTTACCCGTGGCATCTGCCGTAACGGAAGTTCCCGTGGATTGTAAAGTAACTGTGGCATTTGCAAAGGCTAATCCGACCAGCTTGACCGTTGCAAATGTAGTCTGAGAGTCTCCAATCGGTGCAGAGTCAAAAAATGAATCAAGCATAAACCCTACAGGTTTCATTTCATTGAAATCTGTAATGCCTACTGTGAATACCTTCTCGAAAGATAAACCACCTTGATCCGTCGTTCTAACCCTGATGCTATAAGAACTCTTCGCTTCAAAGTCAGGGGAACTTAGAATACGGAGTTCGTTGTTAACAATTGTGAATGCAGCATTATCTGTACTTCCAGTTCCAGTAGCTAAGCTGTATGTAAAAGTATTACCCGAATCAGGGTCTGTGCTTGCAAAATTGCCGATCAGAGAATTAGCTGCTACATTTTCTGGAGTAATGTTATTGCTGAGAACTAATGCGATCGGCGCTTCATTGACATCAGTGAGATTGACTGTGAATATTTTCTCGTAGGATAGACCGCCTTGATCTGTAGTCCTAACACGAATACTGTAAGAATTCTTAGCTTCAAAGTCAGGAGAGTTTACGATGCGTAACTCATTATTAATGATCGCAAAAGAAGCATTATCTGTACTACCAGTTCCAGTTACCAAGCTATAGGTAAATGTATTACCCGAATCAGGATCTGTGCTTGTAAAGTTACCGATTAGAGAATTTACCGCTACATTCTCTAGAGTTGTATTATTGCTGAGAACTAATGCGATCGGCGCTTCATTGATGTCGGTAATATTGACTGTAAAAACTTTCTCATAAGTCAGACCGCCTTGATCTGTAGTCTTAACTCTGATGCTGTAAGAATTCTTAGCTTCAAAGTCAGGAGAGTTTACGATGCGTAACTCATTATTAATGATCGCAAAAGAAGCATTATCTGTACTACCAGTTCCTGTAACCAAACTATAGGTAAATGTATTACCCGAATCAGGATCTGTGCTTGTAAAGTTACCGATTAGAGAATTTACCGCTACATTCTCTAGAGTTGTATTATTGCTGAGAACTAATGCGATCGGCGCTTCATTAACATCAGTGATACTTACAGTAAATACTTTCTCAAAGGATAGCCCCCCTTGATCTGTCGTTCTAACCCGAATACTGTAGCTATTCTTGGCTTCAAAGTCAGGAGAATTTACGATGCGTAACTCGTTGTTGACAATGGAGAAAGAAGCATTATCTGTACTACCAGTTCCTGTAACCAAACTATAGGTAAACGTGTTACCCGAATCAGGGTCTGTGCTTGTAAAGTTACCGATTAGAGAATTTGCGACTACGTTCTCTGGAGTTGTATTATTGCTGAGTGAAAGATTTGTCGGAGCAGAGTTGCTACTAACTGCCGTAACATATGCCCCTCCATTAAAAATAATATTCTGCTTTGCATTGATGCTGCCAAAGATAAAAGCAGTACCATTCGCAATGAAAGTGCCTTTACTAAGGAAATCACCTCTAGTGTCTAAGGCTCCATTAAAAGTAATATTTCCCTGAGAAATAACCTTGATTGCATCAGCATTAGTTGTGGTTTTGGTAGCTCCATCAAAAGTAATATTGTTACTGTTATTAGCAATCAAGGTCTTCCCACCAAAACGGGCTTGACCATTCATGTTGATTGCACCTGAAGCAAATACGGAGAGATTATTAGATTGAACTTTGCCTAAGTTAATATTGCCATTGCTGGTAACGAGTACAACGTTATCGAGAATGTTACCGTTCCCATTAAAGTTAATATCACCATTATCTACAGTAATGATGTAGTTGCTGAGATTAACTCCGTTAGGTATGTTGAGTCCACTACCCGTGACTCTGACTACTTTTGGATTAGTGCTAGTTCCTGGCTGGGGAAATTTGTTGTTCCAGTCGTTAACATTGTTGATCGGATTGTTACTGGCATTGAAGGTAATAGTTGATGCACCTAGCGGAGTACGAGCATTTAATTCCTGAGTTTTAGTATCGCTATAACTGGGAATAGTGATCGTTTCTGGGGAGACTACTTTAGGGGGTAGTAAGCCTATGTACGGATTATTATTCGCATTGATCGCGGTATAGCCACTGGCTACTGTAACAGCATTATCGACGAGAACTTGTTTACCTGTTAATGGGTCAAATATCGGATCACCAGTAGTAGTTCGGTTAACTGGAAGAATCGGGACGTTATTGAAAGTAAACCCTTTAGCTGCATAAATTAGGGCATCATCATACGGTAGTAATGGGTTGCCATCTAGGTCTCCACCACCATTTATCGTAATAGTTTGGTCAGTACGGATGGCGTAGGATGCCATACTAAGTGTATTACTTGATTGTTGGGTAGGAATTAGTAAGTTCGATGGTTGAACATTGAGAGCAAGGGGTGAAGCGGCAATGTTCAGAAAATTTACATCGGGACTCATAAATCAATTACCCTTATCTGTTTTTTAAGCAATTTACATAAATTATAGGTAGTTTAAGCATAAATTGTCTATAAAATAAAAGCCTTACATGTAATCAAACAAAAATTCTCAGGGTAAAACTGAATTTTGTTTTTTTTCATTGCCGCAGACGGTAAAAAACTGCTGTCAAATTTATGATGTCGTCATTTCTTAAAGCGCTTTGTGCTGTAAATTTACCTTTGTGATTGGAATCGCTCTAAATACATTGACCTAATCCAAACGTTCAGATGCCTCCAAGAAAGCACGTTTCGCCGCTACGCTGAGCAATCGTCCACAAACGCAGGCAAGCGCTCTGTAGCTGACAACATGTAGTGAATGTCAGGCTTACAAGGACCAGCAGTATTAAACCATTTTGGCATAACGACAACTAACTAACAAAGCAGATACCCCTTCAATATATCGCAACACGCCAAGCAAAATCCTCAAACTTAGAATTTACGTTGGCAGCAATGAGTATTTATACTTATTCGTTTAAATTTAATGGCAGATAAGTAATTATTATTTGCTCTAAGACGTTTCTGTGACAAGTTAGACCTAAAATTTCAAAAATGATTGTTTTTGGAATTATGGTCATCAAGAATACAGGCAGAGGCGATCGCACATCTGGTAAAGTTAGCAAGAAGCCTAGTGAAAGTTAAAACGATTAATGCAGAACCTTGAACAACTGATTGCACAAGAACTTTCGCTACGCCCCGAACAAGTCAAAAATGCCCTAAAGCTATTTGCCGAAGGAGCAACTCTCCCCTTCGTTGCTCGCTATCGTAAAGAGCGCACAGGGGAAATGAACGAGATTCAATTAAGAGATCTGCAAGATCGTTATGCCTATCTGACCGAGCTACGCGATCGCCAAGCTGTAATCATTCAAGCAATCTCCGAGCAAGGCAAGCTTACGGATGTTCTGCAAGCCAAAATAGAAGCGTGTTTGCAGAAGACAGAACTTGAAGACCTGTATTTGCCCTATCGCCCCAAGCGAAGAACTAAAGCGGCGATCGCTAGAGAAAAAGGATTAGAGCCACTTGCCGAAGCTATAAAAGCATTCAATCGTCCCAACATTAACACTGCCTCATTGCCTCAAGAAGCCGCCAAATATTTATCTGAACCAGTGAAAACGGTCGAAGAAGCTCTTAAAGGTGCATCAGATATTCTTGCTGAGGAAGTCGCTGAGAATGCCGAATATCGAGCCTACATAAGAAACTACCTGATCCAGACAGGAGTATTTTCCTCAAAAATCAAGGCAGCACATCCAGTTGGCACAACTAAGTTTGAGATGTACCGCGACTATCAAGCAAAAGTAAAAGCGATCGCTGCCCATAACCTGCTAGCTCTATTGCGAGGTGAAACTGAAGGAATCCTTACTCTCACCCTAGCTTTTGACGAAGACCATGTATTAACTTACCTAGATTCGCAGCAAATTCAGGCTAAAACCCCAGCCATCAGGGCTTTTTATCAAGATATGCTTAAAGATGCCTTTAACCGACTGATGAAAACCTCCGCGATCGCTTCAGTAATTGCTGAAATGAAAGCATGGGCAGAAGTCGAGTCAATCAAAACTTTTGAAGCCAACTTACGAGATTTATTACTAGCGGCTCCCGCAGGTATGAAACCGACCCTCGCGATCGACCCAGGTTTCCGTACAGGTTGCAAAACTGCGGTAATTAGTGAGACAGGCAAATTTCTGGAATATCAAACCATCTTTCCCCATCAGGCAATTGCCCAAAGAGAACAAGCAGCCCGTACCTTGAGAACCTTGATTGAGAAGTATCAGATTCAATTAATCGCGATCGGTAATGGTACGGCAGGACGAGAAACTGACAGCTTTGTAATGGAAGTGATTCAAGGACTAGAGAAACCTCCAATCAAAGTAATGGTTAATGAATCAGGTGCTTCAATTTATTCGGCAAGTGTCGTGGCGATCGCGGAATTTCCTGATTTGGATTTGACAGTACGGGGTGCAATCAGCATTGGCAGACGACTGCAAGATCCACTTGCCGAACTTGTAAAGATCGATCCAAAATCGATTGGCGTGGGACAGTATCAGCATGACGTAGATCAAAAATTATTAAAAAAGAAGTTAGAGGAAACCGTTGAGAGTTGCGTTAATTTTGTCGGTGTAGACCTAAATACAGCTTCCAAAGAACTGCTTACTTTTGTGTCAGGACTGAGTGCCAGCGTTGCCAATAACATCATTACCTATCGTAATCAAAATGGCGCTTTTCGCGATCGCCGTCATTTGTTGAAAGTACCCAAATTAGGCGCAAAAGCCTTTGAACAAGCAGCAGGATTTTTACGGATTCGTGGTGGCGATCATCCTCTAGACAATACCGCCGTGCATCCTGAAAGTTATAAAGTTGTAGAAGCGATCGCCCGTGACCTAAATGTCCCTCTCTCAGACATCTCACAGGCAGCCGATAAACTGAAAACGGTTAACCTGCAGCAATATGTAACTGATGCGATCGGCGAACCGACTTTGCGGGATATCCTGCGAGAACTAGAAAAACCAGGAAGAGATCCTCGTGCCGAGTTCAAATACGCTACCTTCAGTGATGCTATCCAAAAAATCTCCGATCTGCAAGTTGGCATGGAGATAGAAGGCATTATTACCAATGTCGCTAACTTTGGAGCATTTGTCGATATTGGTGTGCATCAAGATGGATTAGTCCATATTTCGCAGTTAGCCGATCGCTTTGTCAGCGATCCGAAGCAAATAGTTAAAGTCGGACAGGTGGTAAAAGTGCGCGTTTTAGAAGTAAATGAATCTTTAAAACGGATTGGTTTATCGATGAAATTGTAGTTTGGTAATGTTTCAGACTTGTTTGGGAACAAATAAAACTTGGAAGTTATGATCAATAGCTGACTTGTTTTTCAGTTTTTATCCAATTTTCTGCTCTAACAACTTTGACTGGAGTTTAGACTAAGGTGATTGAGATAAGCAGAAAAAGAGCAGGAAAAAGTAACTCAGAGAATAAAGAACTGAGGAAATCTAAGAGAATGAAAACGAGAATATTGAGGGTTAGGAATTAAGGTTGTCTTTGTTGACCTTTTTGGGACGAGAAACCCGTTTTTTGATGATAGGAAAGCGAGGAAAAGGAGAACGCTTACGCCCAGATTTCCAACCAAGGGACTTACCACGAGGTTTCGGAGAACAAGCAGGAGAGCCGATCCTGACTAAAAGTGCGGCAAAGCCCTGAGCGACTCGACCAAAGGAGAGATTGGTTTGGGGTTTCTGCCAAGGTAAAGGACTATCAATAACCAGTTGACGGGCTAACCACAATTGCCAAGACAATAGAGGCATAAGATCGCTCCAACGCAAAGCCTGTTGAGGAGTCAACAAAATGAGGCAGAGTCCAATGTAAACGTTGTTTGGCAAAGCGATTCCAATGGTCGATAGCAAAACGACGTAAGTACAAACGCCAAATCTGGACTAAAGATGGCATCTGCTCTCCCACCCAAGCTAACCACAAACCAGAGCAATGGGGATGGGTGACTCGAATAACTTGGAAATGGCGTTGGGCAGCTTTTTAAAGTGTAAATCAGACCATTGCTGGATTTGCACCTGTCCGACTGTCTCATCTTCTAAGCTAAAAGTTGCCGATGGGTCTCCCCAACTATCAGCATTGGCAAGTTGGAATTTATCCCCATGCTTGCGGGGACGACCACAGCCTCTATAGGGTGCAGGAGCTTTGTATAAGCATCGGTTAGGACGTAGACGCAGCAGTAAGTCTGCGGGAATATCCTCGGTCAAAATTCATAAAAGGCCGCACTACCATATTCACTGTCATAGGTGGCGATCGGTCTTACAGACAAGTCTCGACATACTTGCCTCAGTTGGAATGCACCTCTTTGGGCTGGGCGTTGCACAAATGAAAGATGAATCAAGCAAAGGTAGTAAATGATTTGTACTTAAGATAGTGAATTAACAAACGAATTGAATACCTCAACATTCTTCCGATTTTGAATAACATAAAGTTTCTGTGTAATCTGGCTAAATAATGTCTAAGTCTTGTGTTTCACCCTCAACTCTTGTCATGTAGGTCTTGCTGATAATTTGATCCTCCGAGTTGATAAACATTTTTGTAGACGCAGTAGCCATCAGTAACCCAGAAATAGCATTGCCAAACTTTAATCAATGCCCACAAGTTTTTAAAGGTTTGGCTACTCCTATCCCCTAATACCCAAGCCAATATGCCTTGACTAAAATGATTCACCGCAGTCCATAGCCAAATCAAGTTTTTTTTGACCCAACAAAGGTCTGGAGTTCATCTAGTTCACCCACATCAGGAATAGTTTCGATGGGGGGATGCTCTGGTAATTGTTGAGCTGCTTGCTTAACCCAGTTGATCACCGAGTTATGACTAACATCGGTACATCTCTCAATTTGTCTAAATCCCATGCCGTTGCAGTACATTTTTAGGCATATCTTTTGACATCTTGCGAATATCCAAGCACTGAGTAGTTATCAATGAACTGACGACCGCAATCAGCACAAATATGATTTTGTTTGTCTCCTCGTTTCCCATTTTTACGAATATGTGTTGAACCACACTTTGGACATTTCATTGTTTTCATTGCTAAAACTCGTTATCTTTTATTTACTCATTCATCTCTCATTTGTGCAACGCCGGTTAATACTGCATCCATCAGGTCAAATATTGCATCCCGTCCGTTTCCTAAAAATCTATATACCTGTTGACGAAATTCTTGTAGTTTGTCAATAATCATGACTGTAGATGTCCTTTTTCTTTTTCATCTACTTTAGGCAGTTTGTATCTCTTTTACTCTGCCTTTTTTTCCTTTTTTAGTCTAAACTCCAGTTATTGTCCGACAAGCAACATAGCTTGCTCCACATCCCACACATCCCTCAAACGGCGCAAACTCGTTCGCAAAAAGTTACGACTAATATACAGAACGCCTACAGGAGAGTCTAGCTAATCTCTATTAGAAGTCTATTTATAGACTACTGATGGTCTACTCAAAATTTATGATTAATCTACGAAAAGTCTACTGACACTCTACGCAGGGACTACTAATAGTCTACAAAAGACTACACAAAGCCTATCAACAATCAATCAAAAATCTACTGAAAGTCAACAAATAGTTATCACTAAAACTAACAAAAAACTACAGATTGCTATCCAAGGTCTACAGGGAGTCTACAAAGAATTTATCAAGGTCTATAGGGAGTCTACAAAGAATCTATGAACTCCCTATAACTTTTTGCGAAAGAGTTTGCGCTGTTTCAGGGGACATCTCCTTTGGCTTTCCCCGCAAAAAAAATCAAGTTTTTTTGCGGGGAAAGCCAAAGGAGATGTATGGCAGTGAAGAGAAGTTAGTTAGGTTAGGTCAGGTGTCCGCTTATTCCGTGATAGTCCTGTTAGTGAGATTAGGCAATATTTTCAATGGTTGGCTGACAGAGGTTATTTGGTTGTTCGTCGTGCGGATGATGCTCTGGAATTTTCTGTGAATTAGCGATCGCCTTTGCCAGACTGATTTTAGATTGGTTGCTAGTGAGTCCCAATTTTGTCTGTTTGCTATCCCAAAGTTGTCCCAAAATCATTCCAGCTTTGTCCCAAAGTTGTACTCAAGTTTTACCAGAGTTGTACTGACCGATACTATCTCTACAACGAGTTTGCGTGCTTTGAGGTATGTGTAAAACTCCTCGCGAGCTATGTTGCTTGTCGGACAAAAAATTGCACTACCGTTTGTTTTTTATCCAACAGCAACATGACGCTTGCCAAAAGGGGACACCCCCTTTGGATACCCCCATCACAAATTTGGTAATAACTTGGGACGAAGAAACCTCTTGAATATAGACGCGCTTGTACCTGAAACATGCGTTGAAAGACTTTGATCCTAAAATCATAAAAAATCAAAAATACTACAGGTTATCTCCTTACATGACTTGATAGTATTACTGGGTTTAAGCTAAAAAATATCTGATACAGTGCATATAGCACTTGATTAGCTCTTCTTAGTCATGAAGACACAACCATAACTAAACTATGAAAACTCTCAGACAAGCCTGTAAACCGAGACAAAGTGTTTTCGATCGCTCCAAACAAGATACGGCTCTTGACCTTAAAAAATTATTGGATGGGCGTATCGACCCAGAAGTTTTTTTTAAAGAAAACTACGTCACGAAGGGGATGCAGTCACTTCTAGAGGGAGCTTTTCAGCGTTTTACAGGATTTTCTGATAATGGCATTTTCTTACTAAAGCAATCAATGGGCGGAGGAAAGACCCACAGCATGATTGCTTTAGGGTTGCTATCTAAATACCCAGAGATTAGAAATGCTGTATTAGGCAGTCTGTATAAGGTCAATTTCGGTGCGGTGCGTGTTGTTGGTTTTACTGGCAGAGAATCGGATTCTCCGTTAGGTGTTTGGGGGGCGATCGCTGAACAGCTTGGCAAAAAAGAAGTTTTTAATGACTATTACTCACCATTGCAAGCCCCTGGGCAAACGGCTTGGATTAATTTACTCAAAGGAGAGCCATTATTAATATTGCTTGATGAGTTACCTCCCTATTTTCAAGGGGCAAAAGCAAAGCAAATTGGAAACACCGATTTGTCCTATGTGACATTGCAAGCATTGGCAAATTTGTTTGTGGCTGTTGGTTCGGAAGAACTAAAAAACGTTTGTATCGTTATTTCCGATCTGAATGCTACCTATGAAGATGCCAGCGAACAAATTAATAAAGCATTACAAACATTAGCGGCTGAGGTGGGACGTGGGGCTGTCCAACTTGAGCCAGTGGGGATGAATACGGATGAGATTTACCATATTCTCAGACAGCGTTTATTTGAGACGCTACCCGATCGCGCCGATATTTTAAAGATTGCTCAAGCCTATTCTCAGTCTGTTCGCGATGCGAAGCAAATGGATATTACTAATGCTTCCCCTGAAAAGTTTATTTCGCAAATCCAAGAGTCCTATCCTTTTCACTTTGGAATTCGGGATTTATATGCAAGGTTTCGCCAAAATATAGGATTTCAGCAAACTCGCGGCTTAATCAAACTGATGCGGGCAGTGGTGGCAAATTTATATGGTGAAGAGCAAAATAAAGCAGATCGTCAGTATCTTATCCATGCCCATGATATTGACCTTAACGATAGTTGGGTTGTTCAAGAAGTTCAGAATATTAATAACACGCTTTCTGAAGCGATATCTCATGACATAGCCTCTAATGGCAGCGCGATCGCAGAAATTCTAGATTCACACTTGGGTAGTACCGATGCTCAAGATGCTTGTAAGTTAATTTATGTGGCTTCCTTAGCTAACGTCCCGAATGCCATTTTGGGTTTAACTTTGCCTGAAATTATTTCCTTTCTTTGTACCCCAGGGCGGGAATTATCACGCCTGCCTAAAGAAGTTTTGGGGACACTAGCGACAAAAGCTTGGTATTTGCACACAGATAACGAGGGCAAGCTTTATTTTCAAAAAAACCAGAATTTAGTTGCGACCTTAAGCAGCTACACAGATTCTTTTCGAGGCGAAGCTTCACGGAAAGAATTAAGGCAGTTTCTATCTCATGCGTTTACGCCAATTTCTAGCTCACTCAAAGATTGTTACCAACAGGTTTTAACTTTTCCGTCCTTAGATGAAATTAAGCTAGTTGTCGATAAAGTCACTTTGGTGATCGTTGAACCCCATCAAGGTGGCTTAAGCCCTGATTTAAAGAAATTTTACGAAGATCTGGATTACAAGAATCGCATTCTATTTCTTACAGGAAACCGTGACACAATGGAGGCTTTGTGGCAAAATGCGGCAGAACTCAAGGCAATTCGCTATATCTTGGCAGAGATGAAGTCCAAGAAATTGTCAGATAGCGATCCACAGGTGACAGGAGCAAAGGACTTAGAAGGCAAAATCTTATTTGCTTTACTCAGTGCGATGCGTGAGACATTTTCGACTTTGCACTATCCTTCGAGTGAGGGCTTGTTGAGCGCGGATTTTGTGATGAGCTTTGCGGATAATGAATACAACGGCGAGAAACAAATCAGAGATACCCTAATCAGCAAGCAAAAGTTTACTGAAGATATTGCCAGTGAAACATTTCGGAAAAAGTGTGAAGTGCGCCTGTTCACTCAAAAAAATATGCTGTGGACAGAGATAAAGCGTCGTGCTGCCACACTGACCCAATGGCAATGGCATCGTCCTGATGCTCTTGATAGGCTCAAAGAAGATCTTCTCAATAAAGATCAATGGCGCGAATCAGGAGGCTATGTAGAAAAGCCGCCTTTCCCAAAGCCAGATACAGCCGTTCAAGTATCCCTATTGCAACGTAATGATGAGACGGGGGAGGCAACTTTACGCATTAATGCCATTCATGGCGATGTCATATATTACGAAGTTGGCGGCAAGGCAACTACGGCTTCGTTGGTGGTGGATAACCCCAAACAATTTAAAACTAGTGAGATGGAAATCTCTTTTCTTTGTGTGGACTCCAAGGGAGAGCATCAGACGGGAGAAGAACAGAAATGGCGCAATACGATTACCATCAAGTCTCGCGAGTATCAGCAGGGCAATGACAAAATGGTGGAGATTCAATCCGCGCCCGCTGCCCAAATTCGCTACAGTACCGATGGCTCTGACCCTAAACAAAATGGTGGTTTGTATGATGCACCGTTTGTGGTGCCGAGAGGAACGGTATTAGTATTGGCTATTGCCGAGAAAAATGGCATCGTGTCTGATGTCCATCAACGTAAAATCAGTACATCTAGTAATCCTAAGCAGGTTGAAATCGATCGCACTAAGCCTGTGATGCTAGAGCGATCGCAAAACTATGTCACTAAGCAAGAGTCCTTTGAATTTTTAAATCGTTTGAAAAAATTTCAAGGTAAGGCTGTAGGGATGCGGGTCGAAATTCAAGAAAGTGCAAACCGTTGGTTAGACTTTTCGACAGCATCGGATTTACAGATCAGTGCGGAACAGCTAGAAGCAGTAATTACCAATCTGCGATCGCTACTGCCTAATGGTGAAATCACGATCACATCTGAGTCCCTAAGTTTTGAAACAGGACAAACTTTGCTGGACTGGGTGACGGATACTAAAACTGAATTGCGTCCCGATGAGGTAAAGCAATAATGACTGTCATGACTAATGCCAAAAGCAAAGCCCAAAGTAAAGTAAAAATTGAAGGATTCGGCTTTATCCCTGCGGAGTCTGAGCATCATTTCTTAGTAACGATCACCAATAACAAAAAAGACGATGTACTAATTAGCGAGCATCTTACATGGGATGAAAATGCTAATAAACGCGAACTCAGCTTTGCTTTGGGGCAGAATGACAACAAAATGCGTGTAATTTTAAATCGGCAAAAGTGGGATGCGATCGCCGATCCTGTCAAAGCAGAATTTAATTACCGCTTAAAACGCTCTGAACAAAAAACAGGACAATGGAAAACAGGACAGATTCCTGTCTCTAGGCTATTTGGTAAGGAGTTAGTCCTATTGGCATGGGCGATCGAGGATGCTGACCCTGGGCTAATTTCGACTGCGATCCGTAATTGGCTAGGGCTAACCCCTGAAGAGCGTTGGTGGCTATTTACGATGACCAATGCGGCGACAGGTCATGCCATCACTGGACGCGCTAAGGGTTGGCGCAAGGCGATAAGATTTGCTTTGACCGAAAATCCTGTCTCTGACTCTACTTATTATGATGAAAGGTTTAATTTGCCGATTTTTCAGGCAAGTGAACCACCCGTATATATTGCAAACACAAGCTTTCAGCCAGATAAGTTAGACAGTAAAAGTGATGTCTCTAGCGAGAATGTGAATAAGGGCGATCGCAAACCTCGTGCTAAGGGAAATAAGTAACCAAATTCATCTGTATTTATGACAACTTGTCTTTCAATTCCCAAAATTTGGAATGCTTCTGAGGACTACAACAAGCTTTTTAAGTTGTGGGAGCAAATTTGTAAATCACCTTTAGATGAAGATTTTGAATTAGAGTTCAAAAATTGTAAATTTTTAGGACATAACGGTGTTGCTTTTCTTGGTGGGATTGCTCACTTTATTCAGCACCGTGGCGGCAGAGTTACTTTTTTATGGGATACCGTTGCACCAAGTATAAAAATGAATTTAGCTCAGAATGGCTTTTTATACTGTTTTGGTGAAAGCCAAGAACCTTGGTATGGGAACTCTGTACCCTATCGTAGCGATTGTCATCATGACAAACCTGAAATTATGGAGTATCTTTTAGAAAAGTGGCTAGGCAAAGGTTGGCTCAACATAAGTACACCTTTACAAAATGCTATCGCAGGAAAAGTCGCAGAAATTTACGGTAATGCTTTTGAGCATAGTCATTCGCAAATTGGTGTATTTAGCTGTGGGCAGTATTATCCCGCAAAAAATTGTTTAGATCTCTCGGTAGTTGACTTTGGTGTTGGTATTGCTGAAAAAGTTAGGACATTGACGGAAAATAAAAAATTTTCCTCTGAAGAAGCTTTATTTTGGGCGCTTGCTTATGGCAACAGTACAGTTAGAGGTGTATCTAGGGGCTTAGGGCTAAATTTGCTTCAAGAATTCATACAGTGTAATAAGGGTACTCTCAGAATCTTTAGTAATGACGGTTACGTCAAGATCGAAGATAATAAAGTTATATAAAAAACAAAAAATTAATTTTTTAGGGACATTGATCAATATCACCATACGGTGTGATGAACTCTATTACTGTTTAGACTCTGAGATATGAGATGCAGACAGTATCAGCTTTTAGAATATTTTTAAGTTGGGAGAAGGGCTATGCTTTTCAAGGTATATGAGATTACAGGTAAGTTTGCCACTGATTCTGATAGTGGTCAAAAACTATATGATTTGATTCATCCCTACTTGATTAGGGGTGAAGCTGTGCAGTTAGACTTCACTGATGTTACAGTTTTTGCCTCTGCATTTTTTAACTATGCGATCGGCGCACTTTTACGCGATATCACTTTAGATGACCTAAATCATTTGTTGACTTTTAAGAATTTTCCTAACACAGGGATGAGTGATCTAAAGAGAGTTATCACCCGTGCCAAGCAATACTACTCAGATGCTCAGTATCAAAAAGCTATAGATGCTGTAATTGAAGAGTATGCGGCTAGTTGTTAGCTATGACGATAACTCTCAATGTCCAAGCAGATGTAGTTGATATTAACTCTGACACCCCACAGCCAAGTGATATTTTTTTGGTAGATACCAACATTTGGCTGTGGCAAACATATTCTAGATATTCTGTCCCGAACCTTGCACAATCAGCTCTCTCTTTAAGCAGTTCTCAGGATTTACGAAGATTACAAAGAAAAATAGCTAAATATCTTACCTACATTAAAAAAGCAAGTATTACTGGTGCAATACTTGTTTATTCAGAGCTAATGCTTTCAGAACTAGCTCATGTTATAGAGACCACAGAATTTAAAATATACCAAAGTAGAAATAATTTAGCTCAACTAACCCTTAAAGAGTATCGTAACAACTTCCCTACTGAAAGATCTGATGTTGTTGATGAAGTACAGTCAGTGTGGAGGCAAGTAGAACAGTTTGCCGTTCCAGCTAACTTGATGGTAAATAACCAAGTAGCTCAATCCGCTTTAACAAGATTTGAGACTCAATCACTTGATGGCTACGATCTATTTATTATTGAGGCTATTAACCGCGCAGGGGCAGGACAGGTTCGTATTATTACAGACGATCAAGATTACGTGACTGTAAATAATATTCAAGTCTTTACGGCTAATGGTAATGCTATCTCGAATGCTAGAAGGCTTAATAAGCTACTGGTAAGATGATATCCAGAAATTAAATCTAGTAAATAACTACATCTAGTGTCTCAAGCTAACGTAAGCCGCTATATCTATGGGTTACGCATTTTTAATAAAAATGTCATAATAAAAGGCTAACCTAAAGCCTAACGTAACTCTAGATTTAGTTGACAAAAGCCTTAGATCGCTTTGGAGGTGAACTATGACAAAAACTGAAGTCAGACCTGAAACCATCGATCTTAAAGCCTTGTTTAGCCGAATGAATGCGCTGGGTTTCCCAAAAGATTTTGTAAGTAGCACCCTGTTACCTAGCTGGTGGTGTGAAGAATTTGAACAAACTAAAGGTGCTGTAGTTGAAGCAGCAGCCTATATTTCACGTCGGACTAGCTTAGACTTTCGTGCCTTGCTCTCGACTGATGAATTAGTCACTTTGCCAGAAACGGTGCGACATAAATATAAATTGCGTGAAGGGACACAAAAAGCTGAACTGAAACCTGCTCAAGCGATCGCCGATCGAGTTGCAGAAGTAGTTTCTTATGCTTGCATTCAACCAGTCAAAAATATTGAAGGACTGACAGCCCAAGAGATTCGGACTGAGATTTTAGAAAATTATCCTTGCGTCACTCTTGAAAGCTTAATTGATTTTTGCTGGAAAAATGGCGTTCCTGTAGTGCATCTCAACCATTTCCCAAAACGTCCACGCATCAAGAAGTCTGAAGAACCATGTGAGCCACAACCTAAACAGAAAAAGTTTGACGGGATGGTGGGATATTTTCGAGCTAATTTAGAGCAGACGATTAATCGTCCTGTGATTGCGATCGGCAAAAATGAAAAAAGTCATGCTTGGCTGTCATTCATCTTGGCGCATGAAATTGGGCATATTGTCTGCGGTCACGTCAGAGAAGAGTCAATTATTGATGAAAAAATTACGCCCGAACCTAGTGACGATCCGCAGGAAGTAGAAGCAGATGAGTTTGCGATCACCCTTTTATTTGGGCGCAAAAATGCCAGCTATTACAGTCTCAAAAATCTGAATGCTCCAGCTTTGACTCAATATGCCCAGAGTTATGCTGAGGCTGATAGTGTTGATGCTGGGGCAGTTGTATTAAACCATTCTTGGTACAAGGCTCATATTGCTAAAGATAACGAAGAAAAAGCAATAGCTTGGAAGATTGCCAGAGCATCTCTTAAAACCATAGAAAAACTGTCAAATGCCCCTGCTTATATCAATAGATATTTAGTCGATAATTTGGATTGGGAAAATCTAAGCGATGATACACAGGAGTTTTTAGAACGGATGACAGGGATCGAGGTCTAGCATTTTGGGGATTACCTGCTTTATCGATAACGATGTCATTTTGAAATTAGTTACTTGTGATTTGTTTGATGAGGCGATCGTCGCTTTTGAGATTGACAGATCAAATATCCATGTTCTAGAAACCGCTAGATTTTCTTTTAGAAGTGGCAAAACCAAGAAAAATTATTCTGAAGCAGTAATCGAAAAGGCGATCGCCATTATCAAAGATTTTCATACTGTGGAGGCACAGGCTGATAACCCACTTTTTGAGCTTAAAATCCCCGATATGGATGATGAGTTAAAGCTAATTGTGGCAGCAAGTGCCGAACCTTCCTTTTATTTTGCAACGGGAGATAAACGCTGTCTTCGGGCTTTAACTGGTATTAACGAGTTGGCAACGATGCGCGAAGAACTAAGCGGTCGGGTCATTTGTCTCGAACAAATAATCACGAAAATCATTCAAGTGTATGGTTTTGAGTTTGTAAAGCAGAAAATTGTCCCTGCTAGAAGTTGTGATAAGGTTTTGCAAGCAGCTTTTGGATCGGGAGAAAAGTCTGAAGAGCATAATGCTTTAGGGGCTTTAAACGCCTATATTAACGAAATTGAGCAAAAATGTCCCTCTCTTCTATCAAAAGCATAATCACAATATAAAATTAGTCTAATATTGCTTTGTTCCTGCAAAAATTTCACCATCTTTCCTTATCATCAACAAATTTTCAGAGTAATATCGTGCGTTCATTCATTGAAGTTCAATTTCCTATTTCCAAGCTCTCTAAGGAATCTTACAAAGAGCGCAAATCTAACTATTCGCAGACCCTAACGGGCTTAGGGAAATGGTGGGGACGCAAGCCATTGATTTTAGTACGGGCAACGATTTTGGGGTTGCTATTACCTGCAACTGACGACCCGCAACGCGATCGCGAAATCTTTCTCAAGCTGTTGATGATGGATGAGGAGGGGCTATGGCTACGGAAAACTAAGGCAATTTCGCTCAAAGAGATGTGGGAGCGCTTGACCGCAAAAGAGCGTCAGGAATGGTTTGCGGAGGAGGGGAAATTAAAAGCGCAAATAACAAAAGATGATCGCGAAGCTTTACAGAAATTGGTATTTAGCAAGCTCTCCTATGATGAGAAGTTGGTTTATTGCGATCGCCCTGAACAGATGGAAAATCTGTCAGAGTCAGCATGGCAAGCGATTAACGATCATTTGGGGACGAGTGCGACTAACCTCAGTGAATTTGTACAACAGCTAGGGGTGAAGCGGTTTGGGCATATTCCCCGTGTGGGCGATGCTTTTTGTGGTGGGGGTAGCATTCCCTTTGAGGCGGCGCGAATTGGTTGTGAAGCCTATGGCTCAGACCTAAATCCTGTAGCGGCTTTGTTGACATGGGCGGCGTTAAATATTGTCGGTGGTGGTGAGGAAGTAGCGGAGCAAGTACGCACGGCGCAAAAGTCGGTGTATGAAGCGGTGGATCGGCAAATTATAGAATGGGGAATTGAGCATAATCATTTGGGTTGGCGTGCGGATGCTTATCTCTATTGTGTGGGAACGGTTTGTCCTGAATGTGGCTGGAAAGTACCGCTTGCGCCAAGTTGGGTGATTGGCGAGAAGACTAAATGTGTGGCGAAATTAGTTCCTGTTGCCATAGAAAGTGAAGAGAGTGGATATTTTCAAATGGATATCAAATCGGGAGTATCTGATACCGAAATGGAGGCGGCTAAGAAAGCAGGGACGGTGAAGGATTCTAAATTAAGCTGTCCACATTGCCATCAAGAAACACCGATAACGATGATCAGGGGTGATAGGAAATCGGCAGATAAATCAAGTGCCTACGGGTTGCGGATGTGGAAAAATGACGACCTTGTACCGCGTGCTGAGGATGTGTTGCAAGAGAGGCTCTATTGCATTCGCTGGGTAGAGACTTACATTGATGAGAAGGGTAAGGAGAAAACGCGCCGCCATTATCGCGCCCCTGATACTGAGGATTTGCAGCGAGAAGCGAGGGTTTTAGAACTTCTCAAAGAGAGGTTTAGGGATTGGCAAGATCGGGGTTATATTCCTAGTCGGAAAATTGAAGGCGGTTATAACACCGATCAGCCTATTCGTGAAAGAGGCTGGACACATTGGCATCATCTCTTTAATCCAAGACAGTTGTTAATGAATGGAACATTTTCAGAAACTATTGAAAGATTATCAGAGAACAATACAGACTATATTAGTTGCCTTTTAAATGTTGGAAGGTGTGCTGATTGGAACTCTCGTCTTGCTAGATGGATTGCTGATTCTACAAAGGAGAATGGCGCACAAACCTTTAGTAATCAAGCATTAAATACACTATTCAACTATTACACACGTTCTCTCACACTATTAAAAACTAGCTTTCTAGTTGATTTATCTGCCAGTGATGTTAAGGGAGATAATCAGACAATTACTAGCGATTCTAGACAGAGAGAAAGTTGTGTAGATTTATGGATCACAGATCCACCCTATGCCGATGCAATCAACTATCATGAACTCTCAGAATTTTTCTTAGCGTGGTACGAACAACATATTAAGAAACTATTTCCCGACTGGTACACCGACTCAAAACGCGCATTAGCCATCACAGGCAAAGACTCACACTTCCGAGAAAGCATGAGCGAATGCTATCGCAACCTCGCCAACAATATGCCCGAAGACGGAATGCAAGTCGTCATGTTTACCCATCAAGATGCCAGCGTCTGGGCAGACCTTGCCCTCATCCTCTGGGCATCAGGACTCAGAGTTACCGCCGCATGGTGCATCGCCACCGAAACCGACTCTGCGCTCAAAGCAGGAAATTATGTACAGGGGACAGTCCTACTCATCCTTCGCAAACAAACCAGCGATGAAACCGCCTTTCTCGATGAGATTTATCCTAAAGTCGAACTCGAAGTCAAACGCCAACTCGATGAAATGTTGCGCCTAGAAGACAAAGAAGAACCAAACTTTGGTGACACCGACTATCAACTCGCCGCCTACGCCGCCGCCCTACGCGTCCTCACCCAATATCAAAATATCGAAGATATCGATATTCAATACGAGCTATCCAAAACCCGCAAAAAAGGCGACAAATCCCCCATCGTGGAAATTATCGATAATGCCGTCAAAATCGCCTGTGATTACCTCGTCCCCGCCAGCTTCGATAGCTTCATCTGGAAAAGCCTCACCCCCGAAGAACGCTTCTATCTCAAAGGCTTAGACATCGAAAGTCATGGTGAATATCGCTCAGGTGCATACCAAGAACTAGCACGCGGCTTTGGACTCAAAGACTATAAATTTTGCCTAGAAACCAGCAAAGCCAACGAAAACCGCCTCAAAACTGCCACCGAATTTGCTAATAAAAATCTTGGTGACTTAGGATTCGGCTCATCCCTCACCCGCACAGCCCTCTATGCCATCCGCGAAGTCGTCGCCACCGAAGACGCGCAAAAAGGCAAAATGCTCTTGCGTAGCGAAATCAAAGACTATTGGAACCAACGCAAACTGATCATCGAAATCCTCAAATATCTAGGCACAATGGAATATAAAATCCCCCATTGGCAACAGGATGCAAAAGCCGCGATGCTTTTGGCGGGTGCGGTGGACAATGACAATGTGTAATTACGCAAATGCTAATCCAATCCATCTGGCTTTATCTCCCATCCATGAGCCAGAAGATACTCATCAGCCAACCGTGCTAACCTTTGCTGCAATCTTTTAAAAACCTTATCATTAGAATATTCTGGCGATGGTTCTATACGAGCATGAGCCTTGTTTTCTAGTTTGGGTCGATGAATAACATCAATCTTATACAAAGCAGTAACATTCCCCTTAGCATCACCACTACTCAAATCATCAATAGCTCTCACATTGCCAGCAATTAACCCAATTACCCCATCAGTATCGAATAACTGGGTTTTAGTTGGATCATTTTCATGCAGACAAGCTCTGTCAACCGAAGGTTTTAAACCACGATCGGCAAATGCCAACCTACTAAAGTTTACTTTGCCTTCGGATGATTTTGTATAATATTCGTTAGTGCCAGAACTACACGCAAGTATTCTCCTGTAGAGCAACTCTTCATCGCCTACAAGAGATACTTCAAGCTCACAGTCTAATTTAGCTTCTAGTTGCTTATCCACTTCCACAGGCTGATTAAATCACGTTCATTAATAGCAACAGAGCCATCTTCCATTTCTTCATCAATATCAGCGCCCCAAACTTTCATATATTCAATGTTTGAGCCTAGGATATCAAAATCTAATTTCTTACTATTGTGCCACCATTCCAGTAAAATTTCAGAACTAAATCCAACATTAATAAGGGGTAAACCCCACCACAAACCAGTTGTTTGAGATATCTCAAACAAATTAGCAAGTAATTTAAAAGTAGTATGAAGAGTTCTTGTGTCAACCTGATGAGAAAGTTTTTGTAATCGAATTTCTGAAAGATTAAGTTCAGGAAATTTAGTTAAAATATTATCTCCATCATTTGAGCTAGCCTCTCTTTCTGTATAAGTATAAGAGGCTACAGATAGACTGTTATAAATAGCTTCTGGGATTGTTGAAATCGAACCTACTAATTTATTTTTATTGATATGCTTACGACGTTTACTACCACTACGATGTTGCTTTGATTCAATAAAAATACTAGGAGATTGAATAGCAAATAGAGATTGCCCATCAACATTTGTGATAATAAAGTTAGTAGAACTATTTAAAATTTTAGTTGTCATTATTTTTAATCCATACTAAGTTTTGCATATCTATATTTGTTAAATCAACAAAACTTTGAACTACCCAATCATGAGCGAGATTAAACCAATCCAAAGATTTATCAAGTGAGGTTTGATTACTATCAATACCACGTACTGTTATATCCATTAAAAATTTTGGTTCTTGATTATCAATACCCTTTAAAGTTTTTATATTGACATGAACTCTTCCTTGATTATCAGGAAGTAAAAAAGTTGCATTCCAGTTTATAAACTCTGGATTAAGTAAAAATCTATCTTGATTCTTACGCCAAGTAATATCAGGGAAAATTTGACCTATATCAGTTAATTTACGATCTCCTATACCTGTTGAAATGATATTTACATATACAATTTCATATTGTAGAGGCTGAATTTCACCAAGCTTTTCTCTAGCTAAAAATTCTTTAAAAGTATGTAGATGTTGTTTGAAAATCTGTACAACTGTATCAAACATTGGATATTCATCATCTGGACTTACTTTTCTCCAGTTATGAAGAAATCGATTGCGCTGTATTTGAATAATTCTATCTTTTTGATTCCGTAAAAACCAAATTCTAGGCAGTGGCGGAGTATCAGAAAATTCAAATCCAGTAACTATTTCTGATTCAGAAAAGGTTTCAATTTTAACTTCTAATTCTGGCTGTTCTTGGCAAATAGGGTATTCTGACTTAAATTCCTCCCACAGTAAGCCAAAATGTGGCACGAGCAAACCTTTAAGTTCATTAAAAACAATGCCACAAGCCACTTCTACAACTGGCGGTTTTTTAAAATGAATTTGAGATGAGGTCTTTAGATCTGCCACGTCTTTTAACTAAGCTCTAAATGATCGTTACTTATAGGGAGTCACGAAAATAATGTCAATATGTACCAAGAGTATATGTCAAAAGCACACAGACATTTAACAAATCTTGAATGCTGTCGTTTGTATCCCACTGTCTGTCAACAATCTAGCCAATGACTATCAATCGCTTCTCGTCACGCCGACAACAACTCGATCGCACATTTCTATGTGACAGATTACAAAATGCCCAGTCCTACGATCGCATCGCAGGATATTTCAGTTCATCGATGCTCGAAGTAGCAGGAGAGGCGATCGCCTCCATGACAGGCATGGTGCGCGTTATTTGTAACTCTGACCTAAACGTGCGCGATGTCGAAGCCGCCAAATCCGCCGCTAACTATGCCCTCCGCCGTGAATGGTGCGCCTCTGAACCAGAACAAAAACTTTTAAATGGTCATGAAGGAGGCAAAGATCGGTTTGCCAAGCTCCACAAATTATTGCGATCGGGCAAGATGGAGGTCAAAGTCTTACCCCGCGACAAATTTGGGCTAGTTCATGGCAAAGCAGGTGTAATCACCCTTGCCGATGGTCGTCAAACATCATTTATCGGTAGCACCAACGAAACCTATCACGCTTGGAAACTACATTACGAACTACTCTGGGAAGATGACGCACCCGAAGCCGTGCAATGGGTACAAGAAGAATTTAATAGTCTCTGGAATCATCCCCTCGCGATTCCCCTTGCTGATTTTGTGATCGAAGACATTGGGCGGATTTCCCAACGCACCGTCATTCCTAGCATCGAAGCATGGCGCGAACTCGAAGATCCGATCGCCCAAGCAGGGGCAACCATTGTCGAAACTCCTGTCTACCGTCAAGAATACGGACTGTGGGAACATCAAAAATATTTTGTAAATCTTGCCTTTCAAGCCCACCAAAAACCGCATGGGGCGCGTTATATCCTTGCCGATATGGTGGGCTTAGGCAAAACCGTTCAGCTAGCCATGTCCGCCATGTTGATGGCACTCTATGGCGATAAACCAATCCTGATCCTTGTGCCCAAACCCTTACTCTGGCAATGGCAAGCAGAGATGAAAACCTTGCTAGATTTACCATCAGCAGTATGGAATGGTAAGCAATGGGTCGATGAAAATGGTTTGGATTATCCTGCGATCGGCTCCGAAGGAATTAAAGACTGTCCCCGTCGCATTGGTTTAGTATCTCAAGGCATCATCACCAGCAAATCTGAAGCCGCCGAACATCTCAAGCAATTGAAGTATGAATGCGTGATTGTCGATGAATCCCATCGCGCTCGCCGCGAAAATCTTGCTACAGGTTGTGAAAAAGAAGCCTGTGAACCAAATAATTTACTGCGATTTTTGTTTGAGATTTCACCACGCACCAAAAGCCTACTACTCGCTACTGCTACCCCCGTCCAACTCAATCCCGTTGAAGCATGGGACTTACTGCAAGTCCTCGCTCAAGAAAATGAGATGGTCTTAGGAAATGCGTGGAGCAATTGGCGAAATGCTGAAGGAGCCTTAGCAATGGCAAGAGGTGAAAAAATATTTAAAGAGAACGACCCCGAACGAGATCGCCAACTGTGGTTATGGGTATGTAATCCTTTACCTGCCGCTTCAGAACATAAAACCTTTGCCAAAATTCGCCGCACCCTTGCCCTCAAAGACACTGACTTTAACGCAGGGATGAATCGCTGGGACAAACTGCGCCTCGGTGACAAACAAGAAATTCGCAACCTCGCTGATACCTATGGCAGCCAATACAATCCCTTCATTCGCCATATCATCCGCCGCACCCGCGAATATCTCGAAAATACCTACGACCCCGAAACAGGCGAACCCTATTTGCAACCTGTCCGCGTACAACTCTTTGGCGAAAATGATAGTGACGCGATCGCCTTAACACCGTACTTAAAAGATGCCTATGCGATCGCTGAAGAATTTTGTCAGTCAGTTAGCCAACGGATGAAAGGATCGGGCTTTTTAAAAACATTGCTATTACGGCGCGTTGGTAGTTCGATTCACGCAGGGATGATTACTGCTCAAAAACTATTAGGCTCACAGGAAGACCTCGATCCTGAAGAAGATGATGATGAAGAGGAATACATCAACAAGCAAAAAAGTAGTGAGTTTGCGGACAAAATCACCCAAGAAGAATCGATTCTGCTCGAAAAATTTATCCAATCCCTCAAAGTCGAACAGGATAACGATCCAAAATATACAGTCGTTAAAGAAATCCTAATCGATCGCGGTTGGCTAGACCTTGGCTGCATCATTTTTTCGCAGTACTTTGACTCCGTATGGTGGTTAGCTAACCAACTCACCCGCGACCTTTCCCCACAAGAGATAATCGGGATTTATGCAGGTGGGCAAAAATCTGGACATATCCGCAATGGCTTATATACTCGCTGCGATCGCGAAAACCTCAAGGAAATGGTGCAATCAGGAGAAATACGTCTGCTCCTTGGTACAGATGCCGCTAGTGAAGGATTAAATTTGCAACGTTTAGGTACATTGATCAATCTCGATTTACCTTGGAATCCCACTCGCCTCGAACAGCGCAAGGGCAGAATTCAACGCATCGGACAAAATCGTGAAACTGTCTATGTTTACAATATGCGCTACAAAGGCTCAGTCGAAGATCGAGTACGCGATCTATTAAGCGATCGCTTGCAATCTATTCATCAAATGTTTGGGCAAATACCCGACACACTCCAAACGATTTGGATTGACGAAGCATTAGGCGATCGGGAAGTTGCCAAACAGACTATCGATAAATTCCCTGAGCAGCATCCCTTTGAGATGAAATACAACCAAATTCAAAATAAAGTGAACTGGGAGTCTTGCACCCAAGTTTTGGATAGTAGCGATCGGAAACAAGCCCTACTAAAAAGCTGGTAAGATACCAGTCAATCAGTTAATCACTAAATCAGTTAGCCGATTATTCACCTATTCACTTAATCAAATAAGCGGTTAAGCACTTAATCAAAATGATTATCACTATAACCTCCTATAAAGGTGGTGTCGGTAAAACAACCACAGCAATTCATCTTGCTACTTACCTACACCAAACCAAAGGCAACGTCCTCCTCATCGATGGCGATCCAAATCGTAGCTGTCTAGCATGGCGCGATCGCGGCTCATTACCATTTCAAGTCGTTGACGAAAAATCCGCAACCAAACACGTCCGCAACTACGAAAACATTGTCATTGATACCGCCGCTCGACCCGATCGCGAAGAACTCGCCGCCCTAGCCGATGGATGCGATGTCTTATTACTACCAACAACTCCCGATGCCCTATCTCTCGATGCCCTCGCTCTAACCACCACAGCACTCAAAGACATCAAAGTAGATAAATATAAAGTCTTACTAACGATCGTCCCGCCCAAACCCGTTAAAGATGGGGATGAAGCCCGTGAAATGCTCACAGAATCAGGAATGCCCTTACTCAAAAATGGGATTAGACGATTTATAGCTTTTCAGCGATCGGCTTTGCTAGGCGTTCCCGTCTACGAAGTCAAAGACTCAAATTCTGGCATTGCTTGGAATGAATATGTAGCAGTATGCAAGGAGCTACTGGAATGAGCAACAAATTTCGTGCCTTGTCCAATGCAATGAAAGGTAAAGTCCTACCTGAGCAACAAGAGTCAGAACCAGCAAATGAGGTACAGCCACTACCCGAAATTGCTCAAACTCCAAAAAAATCCAGAGCAAAAGGTAAACGGAGCAATCCCGATTATGAGCAAATTGGGGTCTATATACCCAAGAAAATTAACCTAGAAGTCAAAAGACAACTACTAGAGCGCAGTGATTTAGACTTTTCCGATCTAGTCACAAAGCTCTTAGAACAATGGTTACAGGAAAACAAATAATCGCTTAGTTGATTAACTGATTAAGCAATTAACTGACTATTCAATTATTCGATTAATCATTTTAGTGATTAACCGAATAATTGAATAGTCACGCTGTTAAAGTAAACGAAATTTATAGGTCGGCGATCACCAATTTATAAAAGAGGGTCTAAATCTACATCTAAGCCGTTTTAGGATAAATGCGATCACCCCAGCAAAAAAGTATTTAGTTGTACTCTCCAGGAATATCAGTTTTTCTAACAGTAACCCTGTCAACCTTCTGACCCGACATTCTCAATAACTCATCACCTGAAAATTCAAAACCAAGCTTTAGTGCTATTCGCGCAACATCATCTGCGGTTGATGCTGCGACCACCTCATTTTTAAGTTCAGGTTCAGACTGCATTTTCTTTAAAAATGCTTCGATTTGCTCAAAAGCCATATTTAAAATTCCTATTCTCGCTAGCTACTCGTCGAAAAACAGCAGCATATTCTTTAAGACTAGCAGCACAAGGGTATCAAGATTTAGGGAAAAGATGATTATCGCGACGCTCTGCTCTTCCTTCGGAATATAGAAAAGAAACCTATCCCATATAGGTTTTAAGCATCCAAAAATAAAGGCAGCAATCTCTAGAGGATTACTGCCTTTATTGTCATTTTGACCTAAGAACATCTTAGATTGTCTTAATATAAATTTTCCAATCGGAAAATTATCGTCAGTATGATGTTTGAGAACTGCTTGTGACAATGCTAAAAGCTTTAGATCATATCAAGTCCTGATTAAGCCCCAGCAACTCAATCCTAACCAAAAACATTTAGCTGATTACCACAAGCAAATCTCAACACATGCATCCCGTACTTTTAAACTAGCATTTATATCTTTATTTGGCAATCGCTACTTAGGGTTATATCTAATCTGATTTTTTAGTATTTACAGAACATAGTCAAACTTCGATTAATCCCATATCTGCGATCGCATCAGCACTGATATCACCTATCAGATTACATATCAGGCAATTCCGTAAATCAGTATCCAGTCCTTCTAAATACTCCTTAGCGCCGCCATTTTGCCAATAGTCCAACAATGTCAAACAATGTTTGCTAACTAAGCTAGGATGTGCCATAGAAAAGCTTTTTACCTGTTTCTTATTTCGTAGCGCTAGGCTTACCATTGCAAAGCCTAGCGATTGTGTAACTATGTCTAACATTGTTTAACCTCTAGCCAATACTCGACTAACTTGCATAGGTTGCCACTTAGCACCGCGCTTTGTGGTTATGCCTTGGTTATTCAGTTCATCAGCGATCGCCTGTAAGTTTGCCCCGTCTGCTTTCATTTGTTGGATGAGTGCGATCGCCTCATGCTCCTTAGCAACCTTTACTAACTTCTTCTCTACCATTGTAAAGCCGAACGCAGGTGATCCGCAATGTTGCCCCTGTTCCTTTTTATGTGCCATTGCCATGATGGTACGCTCTGAAACTTGATCGCGTTCTAGTTGTGAGAGAGCAGCGGTCATGTTTACAAAAAACTTACCCAATGCTGACTGTGTATCAAGTTTCTCGACAATACTATGCAGACTAGCGCCATGAGACTCAATCTCAGAGATTAGGTTAAGAGCATCAAGAACTTTGCGAGATAATCTGTCCAACTTATAAACCACAAGGGCAGAGGCTTCATTGTTAGACAACATTGTTAAACATTGTTGTAAACCATCGCGATCGGTAGACTTGGCAGACTTACCAGCATCACAAACAATCTCGACTAACTCTAAATCATTGAGTTCGCAGTAAGCCCGAATTTTTGCGCTCTGTGCATCGAGGCTTACTCCTTCATTTGCTTGCATCTCAGTGCTTACTCTGATGTATCCGATTGCTTTCATTTGTTTAACTTTGTTTTACTCTATATTTAACATTGTCTAACTTTTGTCTAACATTGTCAAGTATTTGTTTGACATTTGTTAGACTTTGTTTAACAAAAGGGAACGGTTTTGTTAAACAGGATTTTGTTAAACATTTTGTTAGACTTTGTTGGACATAAGCTATAATGTAAACATGAGTTAGACAATGTTAAACATTATGACTAAAGATCCTAATTTCGTTTCGGTACGGTTGCCTGATGATGTGGCGAACTGGTTGAGAGAGTATGCCACTGCTAATAAGTTGATTAGAGCAGATAAACCAAATATGGGAGGCTCGATTATTGCTGTTATTCGTAGTGTGAAGTCAGGTCAAACAATTTCTAACAATGTTGGACAATCTAGCGCCGTCACTGATGTGGATATTCAAGTGATTATTAATGAGGCGATCGCCCCGTTGCTTGCCAGACTAGAAGATCTCGAAAATACTCGCAGCGAGGCTACAGCACCCGCAAAAAAGTTGAAGATAGTCGCTTAACTGAACTTCAAACCGAAATTAAGCGGCTTAATAATGCTATTGCTATTAAAGATAATGAGATTGAACACCATAAAAAGGAGATATCGAACAAGACACATAAAATAAATGATTTGCAGATCGAGATACAGGATTACCACCGCGATCAACTAGAAAAAGATGGGATCTCTCTCCCGACTAGAGAAGAAACAGTTCTAACTATTAGTGGCAATTTTACACAAAAGGATTTAGATAAAGCGGCTAAAAAAGGAACTAAGAGGCAATCCTCTAGAAGCGAAACTATCGCAGCTCCCACGATTGAAAAATCCTTAGATAGTGAGGGTTGGAACGATGAGATCGCCACGACTTTTGCTTTTAAGGAAGGGAATCGAATCTCATTTGATGAAATGCTGCAAGCATTGGCAATCCAAAAAACGGAAATTAAGGCTTTATCTGAAGCGCAAAACCAAACGCAATTCGATTATGTCAAGCAAAGAATTTTTGAACAGACTGGCGGAATTTGGGAATGGGAGGGCGCTCCTAAAGATGGTAAATGGGTAAAAGTTGATGATGCAACTATCGCAGATCCATCGATTGAAAAATCCTTAAATGGTAAGGGTTTAAGCGATACGATCGCCGCGACTGCAAAGCCTAAAATTACTTACAAACTTAATCGCGATGGGTCTGTAATTTTGCGATCGCTTAGAGGGATTACACTTAAAGCTCTTAAAAGGATGACTGATGCCGAATTGAAGGCGATCGGGTTAGTCAAAACTTTGATTGGGGCTAACGAGAAATTTTTTCCAACGGATGAAGCTCTTAGCTTGCGATATCAGGAAAAAGAATTAGCAAAATCTAATGCAGATAAGCGATTTACAGCCGATGAAGCTGCTAAGTACTACTCAGAGAAAAGTGGTAAGTCTTTATCCATGAGTTCATTAAGAACCAATGCTAAAAAGTATGGATTCATGATCAAGGAAAAAGGATCGGGCTTATATGCTCTCATTGACAGCTAAAACCCTTACATAGCAACAGTTTTAAGCCTATAGCCTGATTTAAGCGCTGTAAGCTTTAGGATTAGCTAAGGTAGAATAGCACCAAAGCTATAGCTATCATGCTTTCTAGGTACATCCTAGGGCATGAAATTTTAAAGATATACCTGTAACACGCTGAAACATGCTGAAACACCTTCAAAAAACTTAGTAAGAATGTGCTTAGCATTATTTTTTGGCTATATTTGCAGATGTTTGTACGTGTTTGCACGTCACGCAGATGTTGATGCTGAGATTGTTTCTGTGTATGGATTTGCAGATCTGCAACACGCTGAATTACCTTGAATTTATTAAACAAACTAGGAACAAACTGTATGGCTTATTCCGAAGCTGAAAGAGAGCGCCGCCGTCAACAATGCCTTAAAACTAAGCCGTGGGAAAAATCCACTGGCGCACGGACTGAGCGAGGCAAAGCGATCGTTAGCCAGAATGCTTTGAAGACTGGCTTATATTCCAGTTTTGAGCCGATCCGCATATTGGCTAGATTGGATATCGAGAATGAAGCAATGGCACGAATCAGGGCGATCGTACTCAAGCAGAAGCAAGCGTATGAAAATAGCAATGCAAAGCCTCACCCATTTTGGGAGCAAGTTTTTGAGGGAATCGATGATGACGATTTTTTGAAGGAACTGCGAAACTCCAAATGCTAGGCAATCGCTAAATCTGGAAGATCGACCCACAACTCAAAGCCATTTCTAACGATTTTCGCTGTAGCACTGCCAAGCGTACCAATAACCCAGTCAGTCCCCTGATATATTGCCCTCATACCTTTTTGCCATTGGATAGCTTTTTTTGGCGGTTGTGTGGGTTTATTGCTTGGAACGACCTCATGAACTAGGGGAATGTTGTTTGGACTAGGCTGTAAATCTTCCTTTGAGTTTGTCTGTGCAATCGGGATAGGGGCGATCTCTACAACAGCAGATCCAGCTAACTCAGATCCAGCATCAGTAATAGTATTTATTATTATCTTTGGTGGATCTAACTCAATGTTAGATATATCAATGATTTCAGGCATTTTTTGAGCCAATTTCTGAGCATCAACTTTTAGCCAATTTTGCAAAATCTGATAGCGGATATCAGTCGCCAAAATCGGCATAAATTTATAAACTCGATGCCCTGCTTTACCATCTACCAATTTATCTCGACTGACTTGGTTTAGCTTTAATCCCAAAATACTCAGCAGTTGGTTAGCACTTGCGATCGCACTTGCAGAAGGATCAATCACAATGCCAAACATGGTTCTTATTGCATAGCGATGTCTGATAACTCGTTTCTTGAACTTGACTAAATCTGCATCCGCGCCGCGATATTCCCGATCGGGTTGCATCAGTACATTTACGATGTCCAACTTAATCAGCAAGTCAATTTGACCTCGTATCAGTGCTTTATTTGTGGTTGGTTGCCATAGTTGTCCCTTGCTGTTGAGTAAGTTGGACAGCTTGGCTTTGTCTCTTGGTTTTAGATATTGCTTACCATCAGTCAGGAAGTAGAACAAACGCAGTTTTTTATAAAGCCCGTCGTCGTCGAGTTGGACTAATTTGGGCGTGACTTCCACACCATAGGACTTGATTAATTTGTACTTGCGTAATTGGTATTTATGTTCATCGGTTCGAGATTTTGAGTCTTCGATTTGTTTCGCTCGCTCGTCGTCTATGGTTACTTGCTCGGCGATCGCCTCACACTCTTCTGAGTAGGACTCATCACAGTTAACTGTCGCAATTTCCAAAAGTTTTTTAGATTCCGCTTTATTGATGTCATCAGCAGACTGGACAATGTGACCATCAGCTTTTAGTCCGTCAATGATCGCATCTCTAAACCGAATAGCATCAGCTTTGACCCTTGCTTGTATCTTTGCCCATGTGGTTAAAGCAACTGGACTAGGATTAACGTCGATGTGTCCTAAGTCTGCATCCTGTAACCCTCGTGTGTGCGCTCTAATTGCTTTAGATTGCCTTGTGAGGGCTTGTTTATAATCAGGATTCCCAGATATAGGTGAGTAGGTTTTAGCCCAAATATAACGCTCTACTGGTTCTCTGTACCTTGCTAATGCTTGTCTAGCACTATCAGCAGATACGACCCCATGAAATATTCCAAATACTGCATCAAATAAGCCTTTAGCGTCGATGCTTACACCCGTTTCGATAGTTGGAGTAGCAATAACCAAGTCATAACCAGATAGGCGATCGCAGATATTCGCATCCGTCAAAATCTTGTAAGCAGGATGATCGGGGTTTTGAACTGTGTGGGAATCAATGAGAAGTGTTTTTAGGTGTGGATATTTTTGCGTGACCATCCGCTCAATGTTCACGCCCGAATACTTACCTTTACGCTGTTGGCTGTCGAGATGCAAGATACATTTTTTACGATTGCCTAAATAATCAAATAGCTTCTTCTGTAGTCCAGTTGGTTCGTTCCCAGAATAAATAGTTATATTCCAAGGTTCTTCAAATAGATAATTATTCAGAACGATGTAAGGCTCAAAGTCTGGACGGTTAACTAGTCCTGATGTGAATTCGATGGCAGTATTTGTCAGGTCAGCATCAAGCAACCAAGTGCGATCGCAGTCTTGGAGCAGTTGGCTAAACATGGCGATCGTATCAACTCGATAGTTTTCGATATCGGTGGTCGAGTTCAGTAAATGCCAAATACTTTGCTCAGCTTCATCCAAAATAATCTCGCAATCTTTCCAGTCATCAGGATTAATTTTGTGTAGGCTGTCCCATGTCGTCACCATGCCGAATAGTGATATCTCGCTAGCGATCGCCGCCTTAATATCCCCTGTCGCATTTTCTAACTCGTAATGGGTTCGCAGTCCTAAACGATGTCCTAATTGTTGGGTTAGTTGCGAGCGATGGCAGATTACTAAAAATCGTTTGTAACCTCTTTGACCATCGACATATTTGGCAATGTATCCAGTTTTGTTGGTTCCTTTGGGCGATCGCAAACAGACTAATTTTGCACTTTCGGGAATCTCTAGATCGGTCAAATATCTTTGACTGATGGTTACTGACTCATCCTTTAAGGCTTTGTGCTGTAGTCCTAAGAACTCATACCAGCTAATTTCTTTGATGCCGTCGATGCTGTCGAGTTCGTCGATGTCCTGATGTTTGGTTTTAGATGTTTGCCCATGCCATGCGACTTTCATCTCATAGCCCAGCTTTATAGCAAGTTTGTATGTATTGCTATAGGTATTCATCACATGAGGATTTTGAATAGCTCCTGCATCAGGATATAGAAGCAAATAGGGTTTAATTCCTTGCTCTACTTCGATTAGTTTTAGGGCTTGCTCAAACTGTTCTGGACACGCTGCAAAGTTCCCTGATGACATACCAAAGCAAACGTGACCTACTTTGTCAGAAGCAATAGAGGGTTTTAGGTATCCCTCAATAGTGCCTACAACACCTTTTTTAATGAGGTTTTGAGGACGGTAAACTCCCATCGGTAGCTCACCATTAGGTAAGTGAGCAGTTGCGCCATCAGGATTATTTTTTGTCTTGGATGTCAACCAAGGGTATTTATTCCCGTCGATTGGCTCAAATACTCGATATTGACTACCAACTATTAAGCCGTCGATGTTTGGTATCGGTACTAAGTACCCATCAGTCATGACGTTTAATTTGTTGCCTTTACCGATAACTCCTGCTAGTTGGGTAGTCATGGCATGGCGCAAAGGATGCCATTGTCCGACGGATGCAAATAACATCCGCTCGATCTGCTCAGCATTTAAACCACGTCGAGATAAGTCAGACAAGGCTCGATCTGTGAGCGGCAACTGCTTAATTAATTTGCGGTACTCGCGATCGCGTTCAATGAGGTTTAAGGATGCCTCATGCTTCTGTTTGGTGATTAAATCACGCTCTACTTTTTGGGCTTTGTAGACTCGTTTAGCATCGTTGCTATGGGTTTGTCTGTTGTCTTCGGCATAGACACCCCATAACCCATCTTTGGACGCATGGAGATATTTATATCCTGAGATCTCAATGACTCCATCAGGACTATTCATGCAAAGTGAAATTTTATCGACGATCCGACACTTGCCTGTGTTGTCGTCGCATATTGGGCAAATTAAACCCTTTTTGGTGGAAGTGAATTTACTCATGATCGCCGCCCTCCAATGAGATAGTCTGGCGATCGCTGATTCTGGATGCAGTTCGGCTACATGGGAGAACTGTTAGGCAACCATATAGGCTTAAAAAGAGAATATAAGTCTTAAAATGAGACTTTATGTTAGAATATTGAAAGGTTGCAGGTTTAAAAATTTGTGTGCAACCTGAAGATTTTTCAGGCATACTTGTAGCAGATCCTGCGGTTTTTAACCGCCGATTTGTTTGTTGATGCCTAAATAACGCCCCTCCTACAGTTTGTTATTTAAGCTATTGAATTAAAAAGGCTCTTGAGCGTTAAGCTTGAGAGCTTTTTAGTTCCAATCATTTATAAGTTACTGCACTTGCATTGATAAAAAACAGCAAAATAAATTTGGGATGCGAGATTTAACAATCATGATTTTTATCTGGGATGAGCAATTTTCATTAGGAAGTCAGAGCGATTGCGACACGCTTCGTTATAGTGCCTTAGCTCAGTTTGAACGATGCTGGACGAACTATCCTCTGCAATAGATAAGCAAAAATGTTTTAGAAATTGAATCTCTTCATAGTTCTTGGGGACTCTATTCCAGAGTTCCGCTACTAAATTTGATTTATTGATTTTGGATAATTTTTCAAATTTGTTGGGTTTGAGTTTGACTCCAAGACGGTAGTGACTTGCAGTGGTTGGAATCGGCATCTCACTTTTTTCTTTGCTTAGTAGCCAGTCTTCAAACATTACTTGTTTGAGATAATTAAGGGCTGATTGTGGAAAGTTAATTTCAAGTTCGTTTGCTAACTCTCTGATATCTGTCCAAGCCAGAAAAATGATGTTGTACAGATTCAAATAGATCATCATGTGAATGTCTATTTTTTCTCTGTATTGCTTTGTCCAATGTGCAGGCATATCAGCTTGTCCTAGCCAATAGCAATGCAACCTGTAACGTAAATCACCCCAGAATTGTTGTTGGTTGACATCAAAATGTAAATCACTTGTTTGTGGAGGCATACGACCTAAAAAATCAAGTAATTCGTTTTTATTCAGGGGGGAGATAGAGAGATTTTCCATTTTTTTGTTATTTATTTTTCCATTTGTGCCATCGCTAACCTTTTTCTTCGTCCTTGATCAAGCCTTTCTCTCTAGCATCATCGACTGCTTTCTGGATAAGGTACGCCGCCATGCTAGAGACAGAGCGACCCTCTACGCTTGCTAATTTTTCTATTAAAGCCCCTGTCTTATCAGGAAGCGTTACGTTAATTCTCTTACTCACAGGCTTATTCTCTACAGTTGAAGCCATGATACGGGATTACCTCTTGTTTAGCGCGATATGACGCGATTTTAACACGTACACGCATCACATATGTGTTAGCCTAAAAACGACAAAGGCGATCGCTGTCCAGTCCGCAAAAACTTTAGCGATCGCCCTTATTTATCCCCATTCAGGAATATAAATATTATGGCAGCAAAAGCCGTCAAACAGGCTGTAGAAGTAACTACACAGCCAGAATCACTCACACCTGAAGCGATCGCCTTTGACCTTGAAGAGCAGATCGTCGATGAACTTTTAAACAATATCGACTGGGCAAAGGTGCGCTCAGCGCTACTCAAAAAAGCGCCTGCTAAACTTTTTGCTTGGCTAACCAGTGGCAACGATACACCCGTAAATATTTCGGCTTATCCCGAACTTGCAGCACTCCCTAGCGCTGATGGTGAGGAGAAAGCAGCATGAGCCAGCCTGATAAAACTTGGAATTTTTGGGACGCTTTGACTAATGCAAATCCTGATTGGTGGGATAGCAACAATGACGACGAAGATGGCGATCTTGATGAGGATTTAGAGGAAGAGGAGGTCGATCAAGATGCTGAATCGCAACTCTAAATTAATTCTGTGTGCAATGGGCTTGATGCTCGGATTCGGGTCAATAGTTGGCTACTTTCTTGCTAAATGGGATTTGCAAAGCAATGCCATAGTATCTAGCAACAATGCGATCGCCGCGACTGCATTAGACAGTAAGCCCAAACAAATAAACCTCAAACCCGCACCAATACCACCCCGATCCGAACTCGAACTTAAATACCGAATCTGCACTAATACTCAAGTTACTAGCAAGGCATTGTCCCGCTTTGACGATAAACAGCTTAATGATTTGGTGTTTAAAGTCTGCACTGAAAACAGTTAATTCGTTCCTGGTTGCAACCAACTCAAACCCTTGTTAATCAAGGGTTTTTATTTTTATTTATGCAAACTTATGTTCACAAGCGATAAATTCCACACTAGCCAAGCGGTACAAGTTACTGAATCTCAGCGAGTCGTTAGGAGAGCATCTACCTTTATTTTTGTTGGGTCAATGGCTTTGTATGTCAGTACGCTTATCCCTAGTCATTGGGCGCAAAAACTAACCACTATGGCGATCGCAACTGGTTTGGTTTCTGTTTCATTACGTCTTGATAAATTGGAGGAGTCTCATAAACCCTATGAAGCGATCGCTCATCAACAAAGTGCAGCCTCATACCAAGCTTGGCTAAATTATGCGATGCAACCGCCCAAAAAGGAGGCACAAGTCACTCAGGAAATTATTAAACCCACTCCCACTCATCCGATACTCAAAGCTCTCTATGGCTTAAAACTTGAGTGTGATTTTGTCCAAGAACTGCGATCGCCTTCTTTTATTCGTACATTAATTAAACCAACTAATTGCAAAGTATCTCAAGTTTTAGCCACAGGTCAGGAATTGCAATTAGAGCTAGGTTTAGAGCTTCCGCCTGTGATGTCTATCAGCAAAGGGGCGATCGCCATTGATACCCCACGTCCTGATCGGCAGTCAGCTAAGTTCATAGACTATTGGCAAAAGTCATCAAAGTTTGAGGCGGCGATCGGGGTAGACATTAATAACAAACTGGTATCGATTGACCTCTCACAGCCTGAAAGCTGTCATGTTTTGGGCGCAGGAACTACAGGATCGGGTAAGTCAGTATTCTTACAATGTTTTTTACTGAGTTTGTTGCTAGAGCGTCCTGCGAGTGAATTAGGCTTACTGATTTGTGATGCCAAGCGGGTATCGTTTCTTAAATTTAAAGATTGCCAAAATCTCATCGCGCCGATCATGTCTCAGCCTGACGAGGCGATCGACTGGTTGGAGCAGATGGTCAATGAGATGGAGAAGCGTTATCAAATGTTTGAGCGCTTAGGTGTAGAAAACATTGAAGGCTTTAATCAGCGTTCATCTGAGAAATTGCCACGCATCCTGTTTTTATTCGATGAGTTTGGAGATCTCTGGGATTCATGCACAAAGGTACAAGTCGATAAACTGGAAAACTTAATCATCAGGCTCGGACAAAAAGCGCGAGCTGCGGGGATTCACTTGGTTGTATTCACCCAACGTCCTAAGAAAGTTGTCTCACCACGTTTAAGGTCAAATTGTCCTGCTAGGGTTTTGCTCACCGTTCCTGATTCCGCAGAGAGTGAGGCAATTTTAGGGAATAAAAGTTTTGATGGTTCGCAGTTACTCGGACGTGGTGATTTGTTTTTTAATGGCGATCGCTTACAGGCTTTATTGGCGGATGATTCTGATTTTGACAAATTGACAAGGGGTAATAATTTACAAAATCCTGCTCAAAATGTCGATTTAGATAACCCGTCAATCGTGTCAACCCTTGTCAATTCGTCAATTGTTGTCAATTCATCATCAACTTTGTCAACGCCCCTAATTAAAATTTTGGAGTACGCAAAAGAAAAAGATTGCTTCATTACCGCTAGTCAGGTTAAGTCTGGTATCCGTTTGTTCCGTGATAGTCCTGTTGGTGAAATTCGCTCATATTTTCAATGGCTTGCCGATCATCAGCATGGGGTTGTTAGAGGAGAAGCGGATATGCTTGAATTTTCGGCGCAGTAGAAAAGTATAAAAAATCTGAGTGGGCGATCGCTAGATTTTTAACATAGGGGGAACCCAAAGGGGGTGTCCCCTTTTGGCAAGCGGTCGTGTTGCTGTCGGATAAAAAATAAACGGTAGTGCGATTTATTGTCTGGAGTTTAGACTAAGTTGATTAAGCTAATCAGAAAAGAGCAGGAAAAGTAACCCAGAGAATGGAGAACTGGGCAAATCCAAGAGAATGAAAAGGAGAATATTTAGGATTAGGAATTAAGGATGTCTTTGTTGACCTTTTTGGGACGAGAAGCGCGTTTTTGATGATAGGAAAGCGAGGATAAGGATCGCGCTTGCGCCCAGATTTCCAACCAAGAGACTTACCACGAGGTTTCGGAGAACAAGCAGGAGAGCCGATCCTGACTAAAAGTGCGGCAAAGCCCTGAGCGACACGACCAAAAGTAAGATTAGTTTGAGGCTTCTGCCAAGGCAAAGGAGTATCAATCACCAGTTGACGCGCCAGCCATAACTGCCAAGAGAGTAACGGCATGAGGTCACTCCAGCGCAAAGCCTGTTGAGGAGTCAGTAATTGTGGCAGCGTCCAATGTAAACGTTGTTTGGCAAAGCGATTCCAATGGTCGATGGCAAAACGGCGTAAGTACAAGCGCCAAATCTGCTCTAAAGTTGGCATTTGTTCACCGACCCAAGCTAACCATAAACCAGAGCAATGGGGATGGGTGACTCGAATAACTTGGAAATGTCGTTGGGATGCTTTTTTAAAGTGCAAATCAGACCATTGCTGGATTTGCACCTGTCCGACCGTCTCATCCTCTAAGCTAAAAGTTGCCGATGAGTCTCCCCAACTATCAGCATTGGCAAGTTGGAATTTATCACCATGCTTGCGAGGACGACCAGAGCCACTATAGGGTTCAGGTGCTTTGTATAAGCATCGATTCGGGCGTAGACGCAGCAATAAGTCTGCTGGGATATCCTCGGTCAAATTCATAAAGGCAGCACTGCCATATTCACTGTCATAAGTAGCGATCGGTCTTACGGACAAATCGCGGCATACTTGCCTCAGTTGGAAGGCTGCTCTTTGGGCTGCTGTCTCAAAACTACTGATCCGCTCGTGACATAACGGGATTGCCCAACTCCCTGACATTTCTGGTACCCATCCCAAGGTGCTGTAGTCATGCCCCAACACAATTGGTTTGTTGCCTTCAACCAAATTCGGTTGATGCACAAAACTCCTGTCTTTTAGCGTTTTGGCATGGGGTCTTCCCCACCCTGTATGGTCTCCTGCTAGCAAGGGGCGAATGTCTTTGGGTATTTGTTCTACACATAGTCGTCTAAGCCTTCCTCGTCTCGGACGACTATCTTTAGTGATTCATACAGGCTTGACCATTTCCGCCGATACACCGCAGATAACGATAATTCCGCAAATGACTTTACGCTTGGACTGGTTAATACTGCATCCATCAGGTCAAATATTGCATCTCGTCCGTTTCCTAAAAATCTATATACCTGTTGACGAAAGTTCTGTAGTTTATCAATAATCATGACTGTAGATGTGCTTTTTCTTTTTCTATCTACTTTAGGCAGTTTGTATCTCTTTTACTCTGCCTTTTTTCCTTTTTAGTCTAAACTCCAGTACAAGTCAAGCGATGACTTACGATGCGCTCGGACGGGTGTACGACCAGAACAATAATCTGATTGCCGAAATCTCACCCACAGGTTTAGAAACCCGCTATGTCTACGATGAATTAGGGCGCTTAATCGAAACGATCGCTCCTGATACTACCCCTGATAATTGGAATGATAATCCACGCCTTAAGACTAGTTATTCATTGGCAGGTCGCGTCAAAACTCAAAGCGATATTTTTGGCAATGATCAGAAGTATTTCTATAACAATATTGGGCAACTGATTAACTATCAAGATGTGCTTGGTAATGCTACAACCTATACCTACAATCAGGGTGGACAAATCGAGACCGCTACCGATCCTCGAAATCGCCTTACCAGATATATCTATGATGACAAAGCTAGAGTTACGGAAGTGAGTTACTTTGATAACTCTTCCTATAAGCTGACCTATGATGAATTGGGAAGGGTGAAGACGGAAACTAACGAACTCAATCAAACGACGACCTACGAATATGACGCTTATGGTCAAGTCAAAGCGGTGATTAGCGCCGATCGCTCTCGCACTGAGTTTGAGTATGACAACCGTCGCAATTTAGTTAAAGTTACCGATGCATTGGGACGCAGCACCAATTACAAATACGACCAGTACGGACAGCAAGTTGAAACCCAGTTTGCAAATAGCGATAAGGTATTACGCAACTATGACCAGTTTGGTCGAGTGACGCAGGTGACGGATGAGAACTCCCATAGCACTAATTACAGCTACAACAATCTCAGCCAACTGACGGAAATTATCCAAGCTAATCAAGCTAAGACTACATATACCTATGATAATTTGGCAAGGCTAACGGCGGTTACGGATGCTAATCAAAATGTGACTAAGTATGAATACGATGCTTTCTATCGCCAAACTGCAACGATTTTGCCGATGGGTCAGCGCAATCTGACGGTTTACGATAAGTTTGGACAAACTGTCAAAACCACTGATTTTAATGGCGATAGTATTAATTATGCCTATGATGCGATCGGGCGGTTAGCAAATAAAACCTTTACTGATTCTAGGGTAGCGACGGTTTCCTATACCTATGATGCGGTGACTTCGCAGTTAAAGACGGTCACTGATGGGCGTGGTGTAACCAGCTATAGTTACGACCAACGCGATCGCCTCAAAACGATGCTCACGCCAGACCAAAAGTCAGTGACCTATGGTTATGACTTGTTGAATAACGTTACTTCGGTAACGACTCAAGCTTCGACAACCAACTATAGCTATGACTCTCTCAATCGTCTGGATAAGGTGAAGGATGGAACTCGTCTGTTGGCTGATTATGATTATGATTTGGTTGGGAACTTGACGCAAAAGAAACTGGCTGATGGTTCGGTGGAGTCGCGGCAATATGATGTCAGAAATCGTCTGACTCAGATAACTACCAAGAATGTTACGGGGACGGTGTTCTCTGGCTTTAGCTATACTCTCGATGGTGTGGGTAATCGCACGCAGGTGGTGGAGAATAATGGTCGAACTGTGGATTATTTCTATGATGTGGTCAATCGCTTGACGCAGGAGAAGATTACGGATGCTACTGTGGGCGATCGCACAATTGGCTACAATTATGACCTTGTGAGCAATCGCTTGAGCAAGACTGATACGCTGGAGGGTTTGACCACCTATGCCTATGATGCGAATAATCGACTGACGAATACTACGGCTGGAACCAAGGTTACGAATTTCTCCTATGACAATAATGGTTCGCTGAAGTTGCGGAGTGATGGGACTAAATCTACTGTCTATGATTGGATTAATGACGGTGAGAATCGTTTGATTGGTGTAAATACGAACAATGCTGGTATTACTTCGCAGTCTAATTTTGTTTATGATGCTTTTGGCAATAGGGTGTCCAGTACTACGAATGGAGTCAAGACTAATTATTTGACGGCTGCTATTTGGGATTTGCCTGAGGTGTTGATGGAGTATGACGATGATGGTAATGTTTTGGCGGATTATACTCAGGGTATTGGTTTAGTCAGGTCACGACATGATGGGCTTGAAGGGTTCTATCATACGGATGCTTTGGGTTCGACTAGGGTAGTGACGGATAATGTTGGTTTAATTACTGACCGCTATACCTATGATGCTTTTGGGGTGTTGTTGGATCAATCTGGTACTTTTGGTAATTCTTCGCAGTTTGCGGGTGAGCAGAGGGATAGTGAAACTGGTTTGGATTATCTCAGGGCTAGGTATTACGACCCACTTATAGGGAGGTTTGTCTCAAAGGATGCTTTTGGTGGGTTTATGGATGACCCTACGAGTCAAAATCCTTATGTCTATGCCAATAATAATCCTGTGAAGTACACCGATCCATCAGGTTATTTTTCAGTTGGAGAACTTGCAGCAGGGTTAGCTGTTACGGGCATTCTAGCTAGCATAGGTGGAAGTGTTGGGTACGTTGGAGCTTCTTATCTAACAGGAGCAGCTAGCAGTCCCGAAGACTTGTTGAATTTTGCCGACCAATGGGTAGCAGGTTTTGCTCACGCAGTCTCTTTTGGACAATCAACCAGATACCGCAACTGGGCTTATGGAGAAGTAGCCAATCAAAATCATCAAGGATTCCTCTGGAATATGGGATCGCTGTCAGGGGTTAGTGTGAGTTTCTTGACAGGATTACGAGTTGCACAAACCTTGACATTTGGCATGGGTACAGCCCAGTGGCTAGCTGTAGCGCATACTGCTGGTAGTACCTTCACTGCTGCCTATGATGCTGGTAGTCGAGTTCGAGACAAAGGCGTTGGTGGGTTAGAGTGGCAAGATTCATTTCTACTGTTACCATTTATCCCTTACGCTGCATCTGCCGCTAAGACTTTTATTGCTAATGCTAAAGCAGTTAATGGCAGCCTCAAAAACTGGGGTCAGATGAAAGTCGGTAGTTCGGTAGAACCTGTAGGAAAGCCAGTAACAGGCTCAAATTGCTTTGTTGCGGGTACAGAGATTCTTACGACTGAAGGTGAGAAGAAGATTGAAGATATTAAGGTTGGCGATTGGGTAATTGCTGATGACCCAACTACTCTTGGCGAAATTGAAGCGAAGCAAGTTCTGGAGACTTTTGTCCATAATGCTTCCAATTTAGTTGATGTTTATGTTGATGGAGAAAAGATTTCTGTAACTGATGAACATCCTTTCTGGGTGAAAGATAAGGGCTGGGTAAAAGCGAAAGATTTACAATCTGGTGATGCGCTTCAAAATGATAAAGAAGAAAGTGTAATTGTTGACCACATCGAACACAGGGAGGAAAATGTTAAGGTTTACAACTTTAAGGTAGAAGGTTTTCATACCTATTTTGTCTCCGATCTTGGTATTTTGGTGCATAATACTGGGAATAGTGTAGGTGGTCCAGAATACTCCTCACCCATTGATCCAAAATTTCCAGGTCGCCCTGATCCCAGTAGGTCAATTGACACCAGTCAGTACAGTGGTTTAGATAAGACTGCCAATGGTGGAGTCAGAGATAGTAAACAGTTTTGGAAAGATTGGCTAAATCTAAGACCAGAAACGGCGTTGTTGCATAAAAAGGGGGTTAGAAGGTAAATTAAGTATTAAGCAGGAGATGAGACCCCGAAAGATGATAGAGAAATATGAGATCCGCAACTGGTCAGAGTATAACGCAGGGCTGAAACAAAGAGGAAGCCTGACCTTTTGGATTAGCGAAGAAGTAATCGAAGGATGGTTAAAATCAAACATTAAGCGGCAAACGGGGAGCATCCAAAGACTATAGCGACATAGCAATAGCGACATTTATCACAGTCAAAGCGGTATATCATCAAGCAGGAA